>QFPD01000018.1 GCA_003248845.1 Microbacterium sp.
CTCGTCGACGAGGAAGCCGATGCGCTCGGCGCCGGATGCGGCCAGGTGCGCGAGTCCCGCCCGCACGGCTGCGGCGTACCCCGTGCGGATGGTCATTCCGCCCGCCGTGACGGTGAGATCGACGGCGGCGACCGGGATGCCGCGGGCGAGCGCCTCGCGCAGGATCGCGCGCTCATCGGCGGGATCGGGGAAGTACAGTCCGTCCAGCTGCGCGCCCGCGAGGAGGTCGGGGCGGGAGTCGGGCAGCACCGTCACCGTGAACCCGCGCACGGATCCCGCCCGCACGAGCGCGTCGAGCTGGCGCGCGCGCTGGAGGGCACGGCGGCCGTCCTGCAGCGAATTCGTCGCCATGACGAATCCGATCGTCATCGTCCGTCCGCTGCGGAGGGCCGCCGCGCTCTTGTTCGGCGTATACCCGAGGGATGCCGCGATGGCCTTGATGCGATCCCGGGTCTCGGGGCGGAGGTTCCCGCGATCGTTGAGGGCCTGGCTCGTGGCGGCGGTCGACACCCCGGCGCGCTCGGCGACGTCGCGCAGGGTGACCCGGCTCATTCCGCGTCCCGCCCGGTGGGGGACGTCGCGGAGGCGTCGGGTGGCGTCTGTGCCGCCGGGAACACTGTCCGGACGGCATCCGCCCAGTCCGGTCCCGTCCCGGCGGCGGCGAGGCCATGGCCGCGGGCGATGAGGCCGTGCAGCAGAGCGCCGGAGAAGTGCCGGAGCACCGCTTCGGTCTCGGCATCGGCGCCGCGCACGCGTGCCCGCGCGATCTCGGCATCCATCACTTCGTGCACGTAGCCGCGCATCGCGACGACCGCGGGCGAGACCTCGTGCACGCGGCGTGCCATCGCGTGCCGCTGCGCCGCCGTCGCCACGATGAGGCGCGCCTCGTCGATCGTCGCGAACTCGTCGATCGGCGCGTGCACGCGGATCGTGTCCAGGTCGAGCACGTCGATGCCCGGGAGCGAACGCAGGCCCGGGTCGACATTGCGCGGCATGCCGAGGTCGATGACGAGCTGCGCGCGCACGCTCTCGCCTGTGCGGGCGAGGGCGGCACGAGCGGCGCCGTGCGCCTCGGTCGTCAGCGCGTACGTATCGGTCGTCGTCGTGCAGGTGACGACGACGTCGGCGAGAGCCGCTTCGGCCGCGTAGTCGGCGGCCGACACGGGCACGAGGTGCTCGCGCTGCGCGAAGCGCGAACGCCCCGATCGGGAGTGCACGCGGATGTCCTGCGCGCCGACGGCGCGGAGGGCGGCGAGCGATGCCGCAGCGTACCGCCCCGTCCCCACGAGCAGGACG
The DNA here is from genome assembly GCA_003248845.1 of Microbacterium sp. GTDB lineage: Bacteria > Actinomycetota > Actinomycetes > Actinomycetales > Microbacteriaceae > Microbacterium. The sequence goes on from QFPD01000018.1 coordinate 1,297, forward strand.
CGCGCATCCTCCCAGGCGCCGACGCGCGAGCCGGCGAGCTCGACCGCGAGGCGTACCAGCGAGCGCCCCGACTCGCCGAGGCGCGTGGAGTTCTTGACGGCGCGCGAGGTCTCGGTCGCGCGCTGGAAGAGGTGTTCGAGCGGGGCGGTGGTGACGCCGCCGCGCCGTGCACTCTCGAGAGCGCGCTTGACCTGGCCGGCGATCTCGTCTTCGCCGACAGCGACCGAGTCGAGCCCCGCAGTGACGGTGAACAGATGCTGCGCGACGTCGTTCCCGTGGGCGAAGTCGACGGTGTCGCGGACCCGGCGAAAGGACAGCGCGGACAGATCCGCGATCCTCTCCATCGCGGCATCCATCGCCGGCAGCGGCGAGGGATCGTTGTGATCGTCGACGTCGAAGTAGGCCTCGAAGCGATTGCACGTCGCCAGGACCACGGCGCCGCGGATCGCGTCGTGGGCCTGTGCGAGCTCGGAGGCCGCGGCGTCGCCCAGCACGGAGAGGCGCTCCAGGTCTTCGAGAGGCATGGTGCGCTGGTGGGCGGTGAGACAGACGAGCATCGTGGGTAGTATAACGATTAACTTCCGCCGAACCGAAGGTGTCCCCGTTGCGTCTCCCGCTGTCCCACACCCATCCGCTCGCCGCCGCCGACGGCTCTTCGCGGGACACGTCGGCCTCGCGACTCGTTCGCGCGCTGCGCGGGGACCGACCGGACGTCACCCCCGTGTGGTTCATGCGGCAGGCCGGGCGCTCGCTGCCCGAGTACCGAGCGTTGCGCGCAGCCGGCGGCACCATGCTCGAGGCGTGCCTCGACCCGGCCACGGCGAGCGAGATCACGCTGCAGCCGGTGCGCCGGCACGGCGTGGATGCCGCCGTGTTCTTCAGCGACATCGTCGTGCCGCTCCGCCTCGTCGGCGTCGACGTCGAGATCGCGGCCGGGCGCGGTCCCGTCTTCCCCGAGCCCGTGCGCACGGCCGCGGACGTCGCGCGTCTCGTGCGTATCGACCCGGCGCTCGTCGAGGAGCGCGGCGAGGCGGTCGTCGATGCCGTGCAGCGCACGACCGCGATGCTCGCCGAGGAGGGCGAACGCCGCGGGGAGGCGCTGCCGCTCATCGGGTTCGCGGGAGCACCGTTCACGCTCGCGGCGTACCTCGTCGAGGGCGGGCCCTCGAAGGACCACCTGGGCGCGCGCAGCCTCATCCACTCCGACCCTGCCGCGTGGCACGACCTGACGCACTGGCTCGCCGAGGTCACGGGACGCTTCCTCGCGCTGCAGGTGCGCGCGGGAGCGAGTGCCGCGCAGCTGTTCGACTCCTGGGCGGGGGCGCTGTCGCCCGCCGACTACCGGCGTGCCGTGCTGCCGGCATCCGCCGCGGCTCTCGAGCCGGTGCGCGCGTTGGACGTCGACGCCGCGGGGGAGAGGCCTGTTCCCCTCATCCACTTCGGCGTCGGCACGGGCGAGATCCTCGCCGACATGGCCTCGATCGGGGTGGACGCGCTGGGCGTCGACTACCGCGTGCCCCTTGATGTCGCGACCGCACGCGTCGGAGCGCACCTGACGTTGCAGGGCAACCTCGACCCGGCACTGCTCTTCGCGCCGGCGGAGGTCCGTCGTGCCGCGGTGCACGAGACGCTCACGGCGGGCCTCGGGGCGCGCGCCCATGTGTTCAACCTCGGGCACGGCGTCCCGAAGGACACCGATCCGGACGTCCTCACCGACCTCGTCCGCACGGTCCACGCCTGGCGGGCTTCGTGACGGACGACCGGACACACGGCTCGGGCGACGCGGTCGACGTCGTCGTGATCGGAGGCGGCGTCGCGGGTCTCGCGGTCGCCCACGATCTCGCGCGCGCCGGCGTGCGCGTCGTGCTGCTCGAAGCGGCCGACGAGCTCGGCGGCCTCCTCCGCCGCGGTCGGGTCGCGGGCATCGACATCGACCTCGGCGCCGAGTCCTTCGCGACCCGCACCGATGCCGTGGCGCGACTCGTCGCCGATGCCGGGCTGCCGCTCGATCTCGTACGGCCGCAGCCGGGTGGCGCGGCGCTCGTCCTCGCGGACCCCTCCGGCGTCGGCGGCGTCACCCGCGGCCCGCTGCCGCGCCGCACCGTCCTCGGCATCCCAGCCGATCCGCTCGCCGCCGACGTCGTCGCCCTCATCGGAGCGGAGGCCGCGGCACGTGCCGCGCGGGAACGCGACCTCCCCGCTTTCGACGCGGCCGCGACGCCCGAACCGTCGCTGTTCGACCTCGTCGCCGAGCGGCTCGGAGCCGTCGTCGCCGAGCGGCTCGTCGACACCCTGTGCCGCAGCATCTACTCGCGCGCGGCGCGCGCCGCGCGGCTCTCCGAGCTGCACCCGGGACTCTGGGCCGCCTTCTGCGCGACCGGACACCTGACGGATGCCGCGGCGCAGCTCGCGGCGGAGGCTCCTGCCGGATCGGCGGTCGGCGGCATCGCGGGCGGCATGTGGCAGCTGCCCTTCGCGCTCGCGCGCGCCGCGCAGACGCACGGCGCCGTCCTCCGCACGGGCGTCGCTGCTCGGGCGATCACGGGAGAGCCCGGCGCCTTCGTCATCGAGACGGAGGGCGGTCCGCTCGACGCGCGGCGCGTCGTTGTCGCGACGGGCAGCCGTGCCGCCGCCGCCCTGCGCCCGAGCGCGCCCGGCGCTGACGGTGCCGCCGCAGACGCCGGCGTCGTCCGCCTCGTCGCCGCGGCCGTCGACCGCCCCGACCTTCCCGACCTTCCCGTCGGGTCCGGCGTCATCGTCGATGCGGCCGTGCCGTCCGCCGCGAAGGCGCTCACGCAGATCACTGCGAAGTGGGCGTGGGCCCGCGCCGCCGCGCCCGCCGGTCGCCATCTCGTCCGGCTCTCCGCACGCGATGCTTCTCCGGGGGCGTCGGTGCCGGATCTCGATACCCCTGCAGCGTTCGCGCGGGAGGTGACGCTGTTGACGGGCGTGCCGATCGCCGCCGCCGAGGTCGTCGATGTCGTCGTGCAGGAGTGGCGGGATGCCGTGCCCGGCGCCGCACCCGACGACGATATCCGCGCGGACGCCCGCGGCATCCATCGCGTGGGCGCCGCCGTCGCCGGCACCGGCCTCGCCTCCGTCCTCCCGCACGCCCGCGCCCTCGCCGCCCGCGTGGCGGACGAGCTTGCCCCCGCTCACCCCGTCTATCCCACGAGGAGTCACGCATGACTGAATCCACGCCTCTCGGCTACACCCTGTTCGCCGTGCTCGCCGGCCCCCGTCCGCGGATCGCCGCTCCCGACACCGCCGCCCTCGCCGAACTCGAGGTCGCCGTCGCCGCGCTCGCGGCGGACGGCGTGACGCTACGCGGCCTCTACGACGTCACAGGCATGCGCGCCGAAGCCGATCTCATGGTGTGGCTCCACACGGCCCCGGGGTCGGATGACGACCCGGCATCCCTGCAGAAGGCGTTGCGAGCTCTCCGACGAACGCGCGCCCTCTCCGACTTCCACATCGTGTGGAGCGTCATGGGCGTGCACCGCGAGGCGGAGTTCAACAAGCGCCACGTGCCCGGCTACCTCCGGGGCGAGCACGCCCGCGGCTGGCTGTGCCTGTACCCGTTCGTGCGCAGCTATGAGTGGTATCTGCTGCCCGACGAGGAGCGCTCGGGCATGCTCGCCGAGCACGGCCGTAAGGGTGCGCGGTTCAGCGAGGTCGTCGCGAACACGGTGTCGACGTTCGGTCTGAGCGACTACGAGTGGCTGCTGCCCCTCGAGAGCGACGACCCCATCCATCTCGTCGACATGATGCGCGACCTCCGTGCGACGGGCGCCCGTCGCCACGTGCGCGAGGAGGTGCCGTTCTATACGGGCCGGCGCATCGAGATCGCTGAGCTCGCGGAGGTGCTGGACTGATGGCTGCGCAGAACATCGGAGCGGTGGATGCCGAGTCTCCCGCTGCATTCCGGCCGAAGCCGCCGCGCGCCACCGGGGTGCCGCCGTGCGCGACGGCGCCCGACGGGTCGCCGTGCGTCGTGCCCGGTGCGACCGCCGCCGCCGCGAGCGGCGCCCCCCACGTCTCGGCGCCCACGGCGTATGACGGTGTGCTGCTGCTCGGCTTCGGCGGTCCGGAGGGGCAGGACGACGTCATCCCGTTCCTGCGCAACGTCACGGCCGGCCGCGGCATCCCCGACGAGCGCCTGGAAGAGGTCGCGCACCACTACCGGCACTTCGGCGGGGTGTCGCCCATCAATCAGCACAACCGCGAGTTGAAGGCGGCACTGGATGCCGAGCTGGCGGCCCGCGGCCTTGATCTCCCCGTCTACTGGGGCAACCGTAACTGGATGCCGTACGTGACCGACGCGCTCGCGTCGGCCGTCGCCGACGGTCGCACGCGTCTCATCGCCCTCGCGACAAGCGCGTACTCGTCGTACTCGTCGTGCCGCCAGTACCGGGAGGATCTCGCCGACGCCGTCGAGGCGACCGCGCTGGGCGGCCGCGTCGAGATCGACAAGGTGCGCCAGTTCTTCGACCACCCCGGTTTCGTCGCACCGTTCGCCGAGGGGGTCCGCGATGCGCTCGCAGGACTCCGCGCCGACGGATTCGGCGACCACGAGATCGAGATCCTCTTCTCGACGCATTCGATCCCGTACTCCGACGCCGACCGCTCGGGGCCGCCCGACGCGGGGTTCGGCCCGGGCGGCGCTTACGTCGCGCAGCACGTCGCCGTCGCCGCGGCGATCCTCGACAGGCTCGGTGAGAGCGTCGCGTGGCAGCTCGTCTTCCAGAGCCGGTCCGGTCCGCCGCAGGTGCCGTGGCTCGAGCCCGACATCAACGATGTGATCGCCGCGCTGCCGGGCGAGGGCCGGCGGGCTGCGGTGATCGTCCCCCTCGGATTCGTCAGCGACCACATGGAGGTGCTCTGGGACCTCGACACCGAGGCGATGGAGACCGCCGCCGAGCACGGCATCACCGCCGTTCGGACGCCGACCCCTGGCATCCATCCGGCCTACGTCGCGGGACTCGTCGATCTCATCGTCGAACGCCTGGACGGCACGGATGCCGCAGATCGCCCGCACGAGACGGCGCTCGGCCCCTGGTACGACGTGTGCCGACCGGGCTGCTGCGAGAACAAGCGGCTCGGGTTCCAGCCGGCGCTCGCCGGGGCGGGACAGTGACGACGCGCGCGATGACGGCAGCCCCGCTGCGGCTCGGCACGCGGGCGAGCCTGCTCGCGACGACGCAGTCGGGCCTTGTCGCCGACGCGCTGCGGGTTGCCACGGGACGAGAAGTGGAGCTCGTCCGGATCACGACCGACGGCGACGTCCTGACGGGACCGCTCGCCCAGCTCGGCGGCACGGGTGTGTTCGTCGCGGCGCTGCGCGACGCCCTGCTTCGCGGCGAGTGCGACCTCGTCGTGCACTCCATGAAGGATCTGCCGACGGGCGGCGTCGCGGGGCTCCAGATCGGCGCGGTGCCGCCGCGCGCTTCGGTGCGCGACGTCCTGTGCGGCCGCGACGGTCTCGCGCTCGCCGACCTCCCGCAGGGCGCGGTCGTCGGGTCGGGCTCCCCGCGGCGCGTCGCCCAGCTGCTGCGCGCGCGACCCGATCTCGAGGTCCGCGGCATCCGTGGCAATGTCGACACGCGGCTGCGCAAAGTCGACGACGGCGAGTTCGACGCCATCGTGCTCGCCGAGGCCGGACTCTCGCGCATCGGACGCACCGACCGCATCACCGACATTTTCGACGCGAACCGGTGGCCGGCATCGGCGGGTCAGGGCGCGCTCGCCGTCGAGGTGCGCACCGGCGACGCCGTCGCGCCGCTGGTCGCACTGCTGTCGGACGCGGATGCCGAGGCGACGGCGCTTCTCGAGCGCGCCGTGCTCCGCCGACTCGAGGCGGGCTGCGCGGCGCCCGTCGGCATCACGGCGGTGGTTTCGGGCGATGACGTCTCGCTCGTCGCCGAGGTGTACGCGCTCGACGGGACGCGCGCCGTGCGCATGGAGCGCACGTTCGCGCGCGCCGCCGTCGCGGGCTCGGACGGGCGGAAGGATGCCGCGGAGGGCGTTGTGCGGGAGCTTCTCGATGCCGGGGCCGGTGACCTTGCCGACCTCGCGGGGAGTGGACGATGACCGCGAGTGCACCGTCGGGGGACACGAGTGCACCCTGGGGGGAAACGAGTGCACCCTCGGGGGGATTGCGCGGAGCGCGCGTGCTCGTGCCCCGCGGCGGCGCGTGGGGTGCTCGTGTCGCCACGGCGATCGCCGCGCGCGCAGGCGAGCCGATCGTCGCGCCGCTCATCGCGTCGGCTCCGCCGCGTGACGAGGCCGCCCGCGACCGGGCGTTCGCCGCGCTGGCGGCGGGGGAGTACAGCTGGCTCTTCGTGACGAGCGCCGCGAGCGTGGAGCAGCTGGTGGCGCACGACGTCACGATCCCGACAGGCACGCGCGTCGCAGCGGTCGGCCCCGCGACGGCGCGTGCGGCGCGACACGCCGGCTACGACGTCGCGTTCGTGCCCGCGGGACACTCGTCCGCGAGCGCGCTCGCCCTGCAGTGGTCCGCCGTGCATGCGCCGAACGAAGCCGGGCGATCGATCGTCGTGCGGTCGGATCTCGCAACGGCGACGGTCAGCGACGAACTCCAGCTCCGCGGTTTCGCCGTCGACGTCTGCATCGCCTACCGCACGGTCGGCGTCGACCTCGATCCCGCGATCGCTGCGGCCCTGCGGGCTGCGGATCCCGACGTCGATGCACCGGCCGCCGTCGACGTCGTGCTCCTCACCTCGCTGAGTGTCGCACGCGAGCTGCGCCGTCAGGTCGGGGCGCTCCCCAGGCGCGTGCGGGTAGCCTCGATCGGGCCGGGGACGACGCGCGACGCCGAACGCCTCGGCTTCAGCGTCACGCACACCGCCCGCACGCAGAGCATCGACGCCCTCGTCGCCGAACTCGACAGCCCCGATGCCGGCACCGCCTCAGGTCTTGACGCTCCGCACGACGTTCCACCGACCCGCCCCGATCACGACCGGGAGGACACCCCATGACCGCATTCCCCACGCGCCGTCCGCGCCGACTGCGCGCGAGCCCAGCGCTCCGCCGCCTCGTCGCCGAGCACGACCTCACGCCGCGCCGGCTCGTCCTGCCCGTCTTCGTCAAGGAGGGCATCGACGCCGCGCAGCCGATCGCGAGCATGCCCGGAGTCGCGCAGCACCCGCTCGACGCCGTTCCCGCACTCGTCGACGAGGCCGTCGCGGCTGGCATCGGCGGCATCATGCTGTTCGGCATCCCCGCCGATCGTGATGCCATCGGCAGCGGAGCGACCGACCCGGACGGCATCCTGAACCGCGCCATCGCCGTTGCGGCGACGGCCGCCGCGGGGCGTCTCACCGTGCAGGCCGACCTGTGCCTCGACGAATTCACCGACCACGGCCACTGCGGCGTCCTCGCCGCCGACGGATCGGTCGACAACGACGCGACGCTCGAGGTCTACGCGCGCATGGCCGTGGCCCAGGCCGAGGCGGGCGCGGACGTCCTCGGCCTGTCCGGCATGATGGACAGCCAGGTCGCGGCCTGCCGCGCCGCGCTGGATGCCGCGGGGTACGGCACCACCCGCAGCGACGTCGTCCTGCTCGCGTACTCCGCGAAGTACGCCTCGGCGTTCTACGGCCCGTTCCGCGACGCCGTCGAGTCGACGCTGCAGGGTGACCGCCGCACCTATCAGCTCGACCCCGGCAACGGGCGCGAGGGCGTGCAGGAGGCGCTGATCGACATCGACGAAGGCGCCGACATCGTGATGGTCAAGCCGGCCGGACCGTACCTCGACGTGCTCGCCGAGGTCGCGGCCGTCTCGACCGTGCCCGTGTGGGCGTACCAGGTGTCCGGCGAGTACGCGATGATCGAGCACGCGGCATCCGCCGGCCTCATCGATCGCGAGCGTGCGATCGGCGAGTCGCTCCTCGGTATCCGTCGGGCGGGCGCGGAGGCGATCCTCACGTACTGGGCGCTCGAGGTCGCCGGGTGGCTGCGCGACGGGAAGGTGCTCGCATGACGACCAACGAGGAGCTCTTCACCCGTGCGCAGGCCGTGATCCCGGGTGGCGTCGATTCGCCCGTGCGCGCCTATGGGTCGGTCGGCGGGACGCCGCGGTTCCTCACGAGCGCCTCCGGCGCGTACGTCACGGATGCCGAAGGCCGCCGCTACATCGACCTCGTCGCCAGCTGGGGTCCGGCGCTCCTCGGGCACGCCCACCCGGAGGTCGTGGAAGCCGTCGTCCGCGCCGCCGCGCGCGGACTGTCCTTCGGTGCGCCGACGCCCGCCGAGGCCGAGCTCGTCGAGGAGATCGTGCGCCGCGTGCCCGCGGTCCGGAAGGCGCGCCTCGTCTCCACCGGCACCGAGGCGACGATGACCGCGATCCGGCTCGCCCGCGGAGCGACGGGTCGCGACCTGCTCGTGAAGTTCGCGGGGCACTACCACGGCCATTCCGACGGACTGCTCGCCGCGGCCGGATCGGGACTCGCCACCTACGCGCTGCCGGGATCGGCGGGTGTTCCCGAGGCGATCGCCGCGCAGACCCTCGTCGTGCCGTACAACGATCGCGCGGCCCTCGAGCAGGTCTTCGCGGCGCACACGGGGCGCATCGCCGCCGTCATCACCGAGGCGGCGGCGGCGAACATGGGCGTCGTGGCCCCGGCATCCGGATTCACGAGCTTCCTCGCGGACCTCTGCCGACGTGAGGGCGCGCTCCTGATCAGCGACGAAGTGCTCACGGGCTTCCGTGCCGCGGCGGGCGGATATGCGCAGGTGCTCGCCGAGGCGGGGGAAGTCGTCACCCCCGACCTCGTGACGTTCGGCAAGGTGATCGGCGGCGGCCTTCCCGTCGCCGCGGTCGGCGGTCGTGCGGACATCTTGGATCTTCTCGCCCCGACCGGTCCCGTGTATCAGGCCGGCACGCTCAGCGGGAACCCGGTCGCCGTGGCGGCGGGGCTTGCGACTCTCCGCCTGGCCGACGACGCCGTGTATGCGCGGCTGACGGCGGCATCCGATGTCCTCTCCGCCGCCGTCGGCGCCGCACTCGATGCGGCCGGCGTGCCGCATGTGATCCAGCGCGCGGGAACGCTCTTCAGCGTCTTCTTCGGGGCTGAGGTCGCGGCCGGTGTGCCCGATTACGCGGCGGCGCAGCGGCAGGATTCCGCCGCGTACGGCAGGTTCTTCCACGCGATGCTGGATGCCGGAGTCTCCCTGCCGCCGTCGGCGTTCGAAGCGTGGTTCGTCACGGCGGCGCACGACGACGATGTGATTGCCCGGATCGCGGACGCGCTCCCCGCGGCCGCGCGCGCCGCGGCCGGCTGAGGCCGCGGTGGGGTCGGGATCGGCCGCGGATAGGCTGGACGCCATGCCCGTGACCCTCCTCGGCGCCTCCGAGATCCGCGCCCTCGCCGCCGAACTCGACGTCACCCCGACGAAGAAGCTCGGGCAGAACTTCGTCGTCGACGCGAACACGGTCCGCAAGATCGTGCACGTGGCATCCGTGACGGCCGGCGACCGTGTGGTCGAGGTCGGGCCGGGCCTCGGATCGCTGACCCTCGCGATCCTCGAGACCGGCGCGACGACGACGGCGGTCGAGATCGACCACCGCCTCGCGGAGCGTCTGCCCGCCACGGCCGCCGCGCACGGAGTTCCCGCCGGCGCCCTCACGGTCGTCGACGCCGACGCCCTGCGCGTCACGGAGCTTCCGGGCGACCCCACCGTGCTCGTCGCGAACCTGCCGTACAACGTGAGTGTCCCCGTGCTGCTGCACTTCATGGAGACCTTCCCCGCGATCGAGCGCGGCGTCGTCATGGTGCAGGCCGAAGTGGGCGAGCGGCTCGCCGCCCCGCCCGGGTCGAAGGTCTACGGCTCGCCGAGCGTGAAAGCCGCGTGGTACGGTCCGTGGCGGCTCGCCGGCACGGTGTCGCGCCAGGTGTTCTGGCCCGTGCCGAACGTCGACAGCGTGCTCGTCGGCTTCCACCGCGATCCGGAGCCGCGCGGCGATGAGGACCTCCGCCGCCGTACCTTCCGTATCCTGGATGCCGCTTTCGGACAGCGCCGCAAGATGCTGCGCCAGGCGCTCTCCGAGGTGCTGGGGGGGTCCGCGGCATCCGCGAGCGCCATCCTCGAGAGCGCGGGGGTCGACCCCACGGCGCGCGGCGAGCAGCTGACGATCGACGACTTCGTGGCGATCGCCCGCGCCGCGGGCTGAGTCCGGCAGGCGCGAACGCGTGCGCCCGCTCGTCGGTGCACCTCGCTAGCCTGGAGGGGTGACCGAGAACGCAGAGCGCTTCCCCCCCACCCGCGGTGGCGACATCCACCGGCCCTACACCGCCGCCGGCGATCGCTACGACGGCGTCGAGTATCGCCAGGTCGGGTCGAGTGGCCTGTACCTGCCGCCCATCTCGCTGGGACTCTGGTGGAACTTCGGCGACAACATCCCGTTCGATAACCAGCGCGCGCTCCTGCGCCACGCATTCGACAGCGGCATCACGCACTTCGACCTCGCGAACAACTACGGCCCGCCGTACGGAACGGCCGAGACGAACTTCGGTCGCATGATGCGCGAGGACTTCCGTCCCTACCGCGATGAGCTCATCATCTCGTCGAAGGCCGGGTGGGATATGTGGCCGGGGCCCTACGGCACGCTCGGCTCGCGCAAGTACATCCTCGCGAGCGCAGAGCAGTCGCTCCAACGCATGAGCATCGACTACGTCGACATCTTCTACTCGCACCGCTTCGATCCGGTGACCCCGCTGGAGGAGACGATCGGTGCCCTCGACACCCTCGTGCGCCAGGGCAAGGCGCTCTACGTCGGCATCTCGTCCTACTCCGCCGAGCGCACCGTCGAGGCGAAGGCCATCGCCCGGTCACTCGGCACGCCGCTCGTCATCCACCAGCCCGCCTACTCGATCCTCAACCGGTGGGTGGAGGACGGCCTCACCGAGGTGCTGCGTGAAGAGGGCATGGGCGCCATCGCCTTCACCCCGCTCGCCCAGGGCCTGCTGACGGACAAGTACCTCGGCGACGGCACGGCCGACCGGGCCCAGCAGCGCTCTTCGCTGCCGGGCCGTCAGCTGAGCGACACGGCCCTGTCGGCACTGCGCAGCCTCGACGTCATCGCGAAGGAGCGCGGGCAGACCCTCGCACAGATGGCACTGCAGTGGGTGCTGCGCGACGGCGTCGTGACGTCGGCCCTGATCGGCGCGTCGCGGCCCGCGCAGCTCGACGAGAACCTCGCCGCGCTGCAGGGACCCGC
>QFPD01000268.1 GCA_003248845.1 Microbacterium sp.
CTCCGCCGCGTCACGACCGGCACGAACCTGCGCTAGCGTTACCCCGCGACCTGGGGAACTTCGGCTAGCAACTCTGGGGAGATTCGCTGAGCGCCGTCAAGCTTGTCGAGCACCGCCGCAAGCCGCGGGTGCGCAGCGATGATCGCGGTGCCGAGAGCGCGGACAGCGCCCTGCTGCTTGAACAGTGCTGCGGTGTCCAGACCGCGCCACTTTCCCGCGGCGTAGACGCGAGTGCCGATCTGGAAGTGGATGTGCCGATGCGGGTCACCCGCTCGGCTGGTCTTGTGCGTGACGGCGATGGTCTGGAGCCGCTGCACCGGCACGACTTCTCGTGCGTGCCGAGGCCCGATTCGGGTGACCGAGTGCTGGGCGAGCCAGCGTCGGATCTCCTCCGCCGCATCCTGTTGCGCGGCGTCGAGAGCGTCGGAGACCTCCGGATGCAGGGCGGCGGCGATGGAGAGAGACTTCGGGGCGTTGATCACCATCTCCGCGAACCGCGGCGAACCCCGCATGCCCTCGCCCGCGCCGCGCGGGGTTCCCATCGAGGTGCCGCTGATCGGGTCCGTCCAGTCGACCCATGCGGCGTACTGCTCCGGGTTGAGCGTGCGCCCCTCGATGACCTCGCCCGCGACGTCGGTGACGGTGAACCCCGGGAGCGCGGTGCCGCCCTCCAGGTAGTACTCGTCGGCGGTGGATCTGTCGGACTCCAGGTACCGGCGCGCAGCCGTGCCGGTACCGCGGAACAGGATCACGCCGCCTTTCACCCCGGGCCTCCTCACGAGTCGTCTCATGAGGGAGGTGCGCACGCCCCACCCGCGGTGGCATACGTCCATGAATGAATCTGAGGAGATACGCGTGGTGCGACCGTCTGGGCAGGGGCGCAGATGAAAGGGCGAGACGATCGGGGCAGAGTGGCGACGGTCGTTCCGGGAGCGCCGCCCATGGTCGCGGCGCGCTGGTGACGCGCGGGCGTCGTTGAGCCGAACGATGCAGCCGAGCGGCTCTATGACGACCTCAGGGGCTCATCTGTTTGCGGACGCGAACCGGACAGCGCGAGGCGGTCGTTCGCAACGTCACGAGGTGCGGAGGCGACCGCTTCAGGCTACGGTTCGACGGTCCCGGCAATTTTCCGGGGCCGTCAGTGAAGGGCGTGCGACGCCGACCAACACGTTTATCCGCGTCGTCCACGGTGCCGTCAAATTGACGGAGCCGTCCGGCTTCCCAAAGTATGGATGGCCGAGTCCTCGTGCGGTGGTGGCAAGTTGACACCGCCTGCAATCCCGGGGCTCGGTCTTCGTGGTGGTGCAAGACTTGCGCCACCACGGTGGTTGAGATTCCACACCGCCGCCGCACGCTCATGGACTTGTGGTGCAGGTACGTTACCTCTCCTCCCGCACAGGTGCAAGGCTTCGGTGAGAAGGTACGCCGCGCCTCCCGCGCGATCGGCGAGCCTCATGACTCACGTCCCAAGGATCGTGTCGAGGATGTCGGCGGTGACGACATCAACTTGCTCGGCCGTGATGACGTAGCTGTTGCGTGTGACCATCTCGTTCGCATGCCCGAGCAGCCGTGACGCGATCGTGAGCCCCGCCGCGCGCTCCACGAGAGTCGCGGTGGTGCGCCGGTAGATGTGCGTCGAGTACTCATCCACGTTAACACCGAGACGCACGAGCTCATCACGGTTGTCGTCGATGAACGAGCGCAGTAGACGCTCGTAGTTCGACACGCTCATCGGCTTGCCGGTCTTCGTCGGGAACAGCAACGCCTCCAGCCCCTTCTCCGCGAGTGCGAGCCGGCGCCGCACTGCGTCGGCCGCAAGAGCGGGGAGCGCGACGCGACGACGTTGACGGGTACGCTTCGGGGCGTTCTTCCGCTGAATGCCCTGCGCCTTGTTCTGGATCACGGTGCCGTCGATCAGGATCGTCGGCGGGGCGGTGGTCATGTCCACGTCGCAGCGGCGCAGGCCGATGCACTCCCCCACGCGAGCGGAGGTGCCGAGCATGATGTCCATGCCGTCCACGAGCGCCCGCCAGTTCGGGCGCGGTCCCATGCCCTCCTTCTCCCGCCACCGGGTCATGAGGTCGCGGATCGCCTCGATCTGCTGCGGAGTGAGCATCGCGGTCTTCTTCTCCGGTGTCGGCATCCGCGTGACGTCGCGCACCGGGTTCGTCGGAATCGCGTCGTCGCGCACGGCGAACCCGCAGATGAGCGACAGCACCGAGCGCGCCTTCCGCGCCGACGACACGCCCCGGTCGGCGAGGAGATTCTGGATGATCCGGTCGCAGCGGCCGACCGTGAGCGCCTCCAGCGTGACGCCCCCACAGACGGGGACGAGCGTGAGACGGACGGTGGTCTCGTAGTTCTCATACGTTGACCACGACAGCGTGCCGTTCTCGGCGCGCACCTTCACCGTCGGCAGCCACGCCTCCGCCGCCTCCGCGATGGTCGATCCGGAGGTGACGATGGATTTCGTATGCGTGGTCAACGTCTTCGCGCGAGAAAGCAGTTCCTTGCGGGCGTCAGCCTCGGTAGCGCCCTCGGCACGGAGCTGCACCAGTTCGCCGGAGTCGTCGCGCATCCGGGCGCGTGCCCGCCACTTGCCGCTCGCGAGCTGGGTCACCTGCACCTGGCCGACCTCGCCCGCAGCGATCTTCGGCCTAGCCATGACGCTGCTCCCGCGCCCAGGCGAGCACGTCGTCGCGGTCGTACTTGACGTGCCGGCCGAGCTTCGGCCACGGCGGCCCAGACCTCGTGAGGCGCCAGCCTTCGAGCGTGCGCTCGGGCACGCCCAGCAGCACGGCCACCTCAGCCTGGGTCAGGAACGCGGGCTCGACCTCGATGCGTGCATGAGCTTCCATGCCTGACAGGTGCGGAGCGCGTACCCACGCGAACGAGCGGGGGCGAGTGCGTACCTCATCAGCAGAGACGACCACGAAACGCGCCCCGTGGGGGTTTCTGGTCACCAATCTGGTCACTGGACGCCAGATCGGGCCATTAGACGGAGTGAGGAGGGAGCCGGACTTCCTAGAGAACTCTAGCGATTCGTTGCTGGGGTACCTGGACTCGAACCAAGAACAACTGAACCAGAATCAGCCGTGTTGCCAATTACACCATACCCCAAGGGGTTCCGACCGAAGTCGTACCGAGGGTCTAGCTTAGCCCACGACCAGCGAGCACGCCAAAACGGCCGGCCCCTCCTCTTGTCCGGGCGGGCTCGCGTCCTCCACACTGTGCTCATGTCGCTGACGCGCCCTCTCGCCCTCGGTATGCTCGCCCTCGCCGCCGTGCTGTGCGCGGGTTGTTCGGCCGGCGCTGATGCACCGGCCGACTCCGCGGCGTCCGCTCCGCCGGCTGCCGCATCGCCAGCCGCGGGAGACTCCGGCGCTGAGGGGGGCGGCTCCTACGGATGTACCGACGCGATGATCGCCTACA
>QFPD01000269.1 GCA_003248845.1 Microbacterium sp.
GAGCGCCCGCGCCGCCAGCGACTGCTTCGAGTCGATGAGCTCGGCGATCTTCGTGTCGATCGTGTGCGCCGCGATGATCCGCCACGCGGTGACCGGCTCGTCCTGACCGATACGGTGCACGCGGTCGATCGCCTGCGTCTGCTCGGCTGCGGTCCAACTGAGCTCGGCGAGGACGACGTTGGATGCCGCCTGCATGTTCAGTCCGACGCCGGCGGCGGTCAGGGAGCACACCGCGATCGCGACGCCCGGGTCCTCGTTGAACGCGTCGATCGCCTGCTGCCGCGCGGGCGTCGTCTGGTCGCCGCGGATCGACACCGTGCGCAGCCCCGCCTGAGCGAAGTGGGCCTCCGCGGCATCCATGACGTCGATGTGCTTCGCGAAGAAGACGACCTTGCCGACCGAGCGCTGCAGCTGCACGGCGTAGTCCGCCGCGAGCAGGGCCTTCGCCTGGCCGATCTTGCGGACCATCGTGAAGACGTTGTCCGCGCCCGTAGCCTGGGCCTTCGACTCCTCGAGCTCGCCGTGGGCGACGAGGCGGACGATGTCCTCGTCGACCTCGCCGTAAAGCACCTTGTCGCCGCGGGCTTCGATGATGCGGCGGTACTTGGCGGCGAGTCGCTCGCCGAGCTCACGCTCGGCGGCGCGGATCGACCGGCCGTACTCGTCGTCGAGCTCGACCGGCAGGTCGGCGATCAGCTTGTCGGGAAGATCCGCGGCGACATCCTTCTTCTTGCGGCGGACGATGCCCATCGAGATGACGGCGTCCCGCGCCTCAGGATAGAAGGCCTTGTCGGCCGGGGTGAAGCCGGTGGCATCCAGCTTCTCCATGAGCTCGGGCCCGGGCTTCTCCCCGTTGGTCCAGCCGAGGAATCGCCAGATCGCGTCGAAGTCCTCGACGTCGTTGATGAGCGGGGTACCCGTCAGGGCGAGCATGAGCGGATTGCGCACCTGCTCGCGAATGCGCGCGCCGAGGGCGAGCACGTTCTGGGAGCGCTGCGAGGTGAGGTTCTTGATGAAGTGGGCCTCGTCGACGACCATGCCCCGAAGGCCGAGCGAACCGAGCCAGGAGAGGTGCCGGTCGAGCACTTCGTAGTTGACGATGAAGACATCGGCGAAGGCGTCCACCTGGCCGCCGTCACCGTGGATGACCGTCGCGCGGCGCTGCGGCGTCCACCGCTCGACTTCGCGCGCCCAGTTCATCTTGACGACGTTCGGGACGACGGCCAGGAGCGGATAGGCGTTCGCGACGGATGCCGCGAGCACCGACTGCGCCGTCTTGCCGAGACCCGGCTCATCGGCGAGCAGGAACGATCGGTGGCCCGCGCGCACCGACTCGAGGAACCGCGACTGGTGCGGCATGACGTCGAGGCCCTTGGGCGAGAGGCGGTCGAACTCCGGCACGGGCGGCAGCTCCATCGAGGCGGCCGCTCCCCCGGCGCCGGTCTCGAACGCCTTGTACAGGGGGCCCATGAGCTCCCAGCCGTCGAGGCGTCGCCGGGCGGTGGATGCCGGAGCGCGCAGCGTCACGTCGGGCGCGAGGAACGGGTTCGCCTCGCGGCGGGCCTCGATCTGCGGAGGGGTGACCTGCCGCTCGGCAAGGGCGGCGGGGACGACGGAGGCCTGGACGGGGGCCGCGTCGGTGATGATGAGCTCGTCCTCGGCGAGCTCGGCGCCCGACTCGAGCAGCCAGTCGCGGCGCATGCGCTTGGCGACGGGCGACGTCGCCTGGTCGACCTCGAGCAGCTGGATGAGCGAGGTGTCGCGGGCCGCTGTCTTCGCGAGGATCGTCGCGACGCCGTCGAGGCGCTTGAGCAGTTCGGCCCGCGCGGCGGTCGGCACGGCCTCGTCGGCCTTCACCCGCGCGCGCTCCTCGCGCACGAGGAAGGCGATCACCTGGAACTTGACGCGATTGGTCGGTCCGAGCTTGCCGCGCTGCGACTTGGCCTCGACCTCGCGCACCTTGCGGGCGAGGATCGGGATGAGGGGCGCGTCGTCATCGCGACGCGCGGACGACCCGCGGGACTGCCCGCGGCGGCGGGCGGTGGCGGTGGATGCCGTGGGCGGCATGCTCCTCCTGAGCGTGAAGAGCCGGATGTGACCGGCGGGACGCCGACCCGAATGCGCCTACGCGGATACTCGGGCCGACCGTTCGGAGTCCGCGGCGGCTGCCGCGGGGGAATGCGCGATCCGTGCTCCTCGGGCTGCGGGTACTCGCTTCTGCGAGCTGCGGCGACGCGGGTGCGCGGTCTCGGCATCCATTCTAGCGCGGTCAGCGCGCAGTTCGCAGTCGCAGGCTGTTGAGCACCACGAACACGCTCGAGAATGCCATCGCGGCTCCGGCGATCATGGGATTGAGCAGACCCAGCGCCGCCGCTGGCAGCGCCGCGACGTTGTACGCGAACGCCCAGAACAGGTTGCCGCGGATGATGCGCATCGTGCGTCGACTGAGTGACAGCGCGGTCATGACCGGCTCGAGGCCGCTGCCGGTGAGCGCGATATCGCTCGCGTGCATCGCGGCATCCGTCCCTCCGCCCATCGCGATGCCGAGGTCTGCGGTCGCGAGCGCCGCTGCGTCGTTGACGCCGTCGCCGACCATCGCGACACGGTGACCCGCGGCCTGCAGACGCCCGATCTCGGCGACCTTGCCCTCGGGAAGAACCCCGGCGATCACTCGGTCGATGCCGGCGGCGGATGCCGCAGCCTCCGCGGCGCCGACGTTGTCTCCCGTGAGGAGGACGACATCGAGACCGAGCGCGTGCAGCTGCGCGACCGTCGTCGCACCGTCGGAGCGCACCCGGTCCGACACCGCGATCACCGCGCGCAGTGTGCCGTCCCAGCCCGCGACGATCGCCGTGGCCCCGGCATCCTGCGCCTCGTCGACCGCGGACTGCACGGATGCCGGCAGCACGCCGACGATCTCGGCGGCGAAGTCGGGGCGACCGGCGAACACCACGCGGCCGTCGACCGTGCCACTGACCCCGCGACCGGCAAGCCCCGTGAAATCCTCGACCTCGATGAGGGTGCCGCTCGCCGCGTAGGCGGCGATCGCGCGGGCGATCGGATGCTCGGAGGCGTGCTCGAGCGCGCCGACGAGACGGGTGATCTCCGCGGTGTCCTCCCCACCGATCGGAGTGAGGGCGGAGACCGTCATCTCCCCCGTCGTCAAGGTGCCCGTCTTGTCGAGGACGACCGTGTCGATGCGCTCGGCCGCCTCGAGCGCCTCCGGGCCGGTGATGAGCACGCCCAGCTGCGCGCCGCGTCCGGTGCCGACGAGGATCGCGATCGGTGTCGCGAGCCCGAGCGCACACGGGCACGCGATGATGAGCACCGCGACCGCGGCGGTGAATCCCGACGCGATCGACGCACCGCTGAAGCCGCCGACGAGCATCCACGCGAGAAGCGTGAGGACCGACAAGGCGATGACGATCG
>QFPD01000019.1 GCA_003248845.1 Microbacterium sp.
ATGGCCGCGACGCGGGTGTACTCGACGGCGGCGTACTGGGTCGCGGGCGCGTTCGCCATCCTGTTGTCGTTCTCGCCCGCTTTCGGCGCCGTGATCAACACGATCCCCGCGGGGGTCATCGGCGGCGCCACGACGGCCCTGTACGGCCTCATCGGCGTCATCGGCATCAAGATCTGGGTGGACAACCAGGTCGACTTCTCGCGACCGGTCAATCAGTACACGGTGGCGGTCTCGTTCGTGATCGCGATCGCGGGATTCACGATGAACCTCGGTGCGCTGACCTTCTCGGCGATCGTGCTCGGCACTGTCGCGGCGCTCGTGATCTACCACGGCGGCAACGCGATCGCCCGCTGGCGCAAGACCGGCGCCGACGACGGCGGTCCCATCGTGCCGATCGGCCAGCTGGGCGGCGACCCGGAGTAACCGCCGTGCCCCTGGAATGAGGTGGCGCGAACGCGCACCTCGGGGCTGGGTAGCCCCGCATTCGCGTCACCTTCGTTCCGGCCCGCAGAAGAAGGTGGCGTGGATGCCGGGGTCAGCGCACCGCAACCCCGCAACTGCGCCACCCAGTCCCGCGCGGCCCGCGCGGCGCGTCAGGCGGAGCCGCGGACGATCAGCTCGGTGGGGAGCATGGTCACGTGCGGCGGCGTGCCGCCGGCGAGGAGCGAGAGCAGCACATCGGCCATCTGCTGCCCCTGCAGGTGCGAGGGTTGACGCACGGTCGTGAGGTTCGGCTGGACGGCCGTCGCGACGGGTGAGTCGTCGAAGCCGATGAGTGACACGTCGCCGGGAACGTCGATGCCCGCGCGCGCGAGGACTGCGAGCGCACCGCGCGCCATGAGGTCGCTCCCGACGAACAGTGCGTCGAAGGATGCCCCGGACTCGAGGATCCGCGCCATGGCGGCCGAGCCGCCGTCGGCCGTGAAGTTGCCGTCCTCGACGGCGACGGGCACCATCCCGGCATCCGCCAGCGCCGAGCGGAAGCCAGCGAGACGGTCGATACCCGCGGGCATCGAGACGGGGCCCGAGATGTGCGCGATGCGCCGGAAGCCCTTCTCGACGAGGTAGGTCGTCGCCTGATAGGCACCCGCGGTGTTGTCGACGTCGATGTAGTAGTCGTTCTCCCGCGCGCGCGACGGTCGCCCGCCGTAGACGACGGGGACCGACGCCGCGATGCGGTCGATGAACGTGTCGCTCGTGTGGTGCGACACGACGATCGCGCCGTCGACGGCACCGCTGCGCACGTAGGCCGCGGTCTTGTCGCGCGGATCGTCGCTCGCGATGATGAGGTTGAGCACGTAATCCGAGCGGCTCAGCCGCGCATTGATGCCCGACACGATCGCCGCGAAGAACGGATCGCCGAAGAAGCGCGTCGTGTCCTCCGGCACCACGAGCGCGATCGCCATGGTCGCGCGCGAGGCGAGCGACCGCGCGGCACGGTTGGGCACGTAGCTCAGCTCCGCGATGGCGCGCTCGACCGCCGCGAGGGCGGCGGGACTCACGGCGGTCGACCCGTTGACGACGCGAGAGACGGTCGACCGCGACACGCCGGCGGCGGCCGCGACCTCTTCGATCGTCGCCGCCGCCTTCAGCGCATCGATGCTCACGGAGCGGATACCTCACTTCGGATGACGACGGGAACGGTGGCGACGTCGGCGGGCGATGCCGGAGCGATGTCGATCGCGCGGGCGGCGATGACCCGACGATACTCCAGCGCGCTGTCCTTCAGCGTGCGCTCCTGGGTGTCGTAGTCGACGTGGATGATGCCGAAGCGCTTGTCGTACCCCCACGCCCACTCGAAGTTGTCGAGCAGCGACCAGTAGAAGTAGCCCCGGACGTCGACCCCGGCATCCTGAGCGTCGAGGATCGCGCCGAGGTGCCGCCGCAGGAAGTCGACGCGTGCGGCGTCGTGCACACGCGCCTCGCTCCCCTCATCGACAAGGAGGTCGTCGTAGGCCGCACCGTTCTCGGTGACGTAGAGGATGGTCCCGGCGGGCGCTGCGTACGCGCTCCACACCCGCTCGAGGAGCGTCGTGAGCCCTGCGGGATCGACCTCCCAGTGCATGTTCGTGCGCGGGAGCCCGCGATCGTGCCAGTGGATGTCGTGGTGCGAGGGGAAGGGAGACTCGACCCGTCGCGCCGTGGGGGCGTCACCCGACGCCGGCGCGTGCGGATCCGGAGATCCGCCGACGAACTCGCCGTGGTAGTAGTTCACGCCGAGGGCGTCGAGCGGCGTCGCAATGATGTCGAGATCGCCGGGGGCGGTCGCGGCATCCAGCGCATCGATCGCTTCCGGGCTGACGGCGCGGATGTCCTCGACGACGTCGACGGGGTAGGCCCCGCGGAAGATCGGGTCGAGGAACCAGCGGTTGAACTGCCCGTCGATGCGGCGCGCGGCGTCGACGTCGACCGGGTCAGTGGGGTCGACCGGCTCGGCCACGGTGAGATTCAGCGTGATGCCGAGGCTCAGCGCGGCATCACGCGTCCGCAGCTCCTGCACGGCGAGGCCGTGACCGAGGAGCAGGTGGTGCGCAGCGAGCACCCCGTCGGTGACGCTGTACCGACCGGGCGCGTGGATGCCGGCGGTGTAGCTGAGGAACGACGAGCACCACGGCTCGTTGAGCGTGGTCCAGTTGGCGACGCGATCGCCGAGGGCGTCGTGCACGTCGAGCGCGTACTCGGCGAACTGCTCCGCCGTCGAACGCACGGTCCACCCGCCGCGCTCCTCGATCGCCTGCGGCAGGTCCCAGTGGTAGAGCGTCAGCCAGGGCAGGATGTCGTTCTCGCGCAGGTCGTCGACGAGGCGCTTGTAGAAGTCGAGGCCCTTCTGATTGACCGGACCGCCGTCCGGGCGCACCCTCGACCACGACACCGAGAAGCGGTACGTGTCGAGGCCGAGCTCCTTCATCAGGGCGACATCGGCGGGGTAGCGGTGGTAGTGGTCGCAGGCGACATCCCCGTTGTCCGCACCGATGACGGCACCGGGAACGCGACAGAACGCGTCCCAGATGGAGGCCGTGCGCCCGTCGTCGAAGGCGGCGCCCTCGATCTGGAAGGCGGCGGTGGCGGCCCCGAAGAGGAAATCGGGCGCGAAGGGGCGGGGAGAGCCGGTCATGAGAGTCCTTCCGACGGCGCGGTGGGCGTCAGCCCTTGACCGCACCCTGCATGATGCCGCTGACGAGCTGCTTGCCGGCGAAGACGAACAGGATCAGCAGAGGAATGGTAGCGAGCAACACGCCGGCGAGCACGATCGAGTAGTCGACGAAGTAGTTCGACTGCAGGAGCGACAGCGCGACGGGAAGCGTCGGGTTCTGTCGGTCGAGCACGATGAACGGCCAGAAGAAGTTGTTCCAGGCCGACACGAACGTGAACAGCGCCAGCATCGCCGCCGCCGGGCGCGCAGCCGGGAGGCCCACGGTGAGGAAGGTCCGGAACGAGCTCGCCCCGTCGACGCGGGCGGCCTCGATGAGCTCGTCGGGCACGGCCTGGCGCAGGTACTGCGTCATCCAGAACACGCCGAAGGCGCTCACCAGGGCGGGCACGATGATCGCGCCGAGCTGCCCGGTCCACCCGAGGTCACTGAACAGGATGTACAGCGGGACGACGCCCAGCTGCGTCGGCACGGCCATGGTCGCGATGACGAAGACGAGCAGCCAGCTCGACCCGCGGAAGCGCAGTTTCGCGAACGCCCAGCCCGCAAGGGTCGAGAAGAAGACGACGGATGCCGCGATCAACGCAGAGCTCACGATCGAGTTCCACAGCGCCATCCAGAAGTTCACGGCCGGGTCGTTCACGACCTTCGCGGCGTTCGCGAAGAAGTTGCCGCCGGGGATCCAGGACATGTTGGGGTCGCGGATCGTGTACGAGTCGCCCGATCCGATCAGCAGCGACCAGTAGAAGGGGAAGATGCTCGCGAGCATCACGACGGCCAGGCACGCGTAGATGAACCATCCGGGGCGCGTGCCCTTGATGTGCCGCGGGCGCTTGTTCAGCCGGGGCTCGGCGTCGTCCGGTACGACCACCGGTCGTGCATCCAAAGCGGTCATCGGGAGGCCTCCTCGAGGGGCGCGTGATCGGCGCGAGCTGCACGATCCGTGGCGACGGCTGCCTTGGCATCCCGCCGCGCCGCACGCAGCTGCGTGCGGGTGAGGGCACCGCGGGCACCCTCGTCACGGACGAGGCTGCGGGTGATGAACAGGTTGATGACGCCGATCACCAGGATGATCAGGAAGAGGATCCACGCGAGCGCCGCGGCGCGGCCGAAGTTCCACTGCCCCCATCCGAGGTCGTACAGCCACAGCGTGATCGTGAGCCACTGGTAGTTGGCGCCGCCCGTGCCGAACTGGTCGTACATGCGGGGCTCGTCGAAGATCTGCAGGCCGCCGATCGTCGAAGTGATGATCACGAAGATGAGCGTGGGGCGCAGGCTCGGAAGCGTGATGGCGAAGAACTGGCGGATCTTGCCGGCGCCGTCGACCGTCGCCGCCTCGTAGTAGTCGCGCGGGATCGCCTGCATCGCGGCGAGAAGAATGAGGGTGTTGTAGCCCGTCCAACGGAAGTTCACCATGGTCGCGATGGCGATGTGACTGGCGAAGGCGTTGGAATGCCATTTGACCGCGTCGATGCCGATCGACCCGAGCCAGGTGTTGATGATGCCGTACTGGTCGCCGAACATGTTCGAGAAGATGAGCGCGACGGCAACGGGAGCCATGACGTAGGGCAGGAGGACTCCCATGCGCCAGAAGGTCTTCGCGCGGATGTTCTGGTCGAGCATCGCAGCGATGAAGACCGCGAAGATCAGCTGCGGCACGCTGGAGAGCAGGAAGATACTGAAGGTGTTGCGCAGTGCGATCCAGAACTTCGGGTCGCCGAGGACGGTCGCGTACTGATCGAACCCGACGAACTCCCCTGAATTGCGGACGAGGTCCCAGTCCATGAACGAGATCACGGCGGTGTAGCCGAGCGGGAACAGGCCGACGATGAAGAACAGGATGAAGAACGGCGAGATGTAGAGGTACGGCGAGAGCTTCAGGTCCCACGAGCTGAGCTGGCTGCCGAAGCCGATGCGCTTGGTGGGCCGAGAGGGGGCGGTCGCGGTCACATCAGGCTCCTTTCATGAGAGCGGTCGTCGGGCGAGCAGGGCGCTCGCCCGACGACCGCGGGGATCACTTGATGGCGTCGACTTCGCTCTTCCACTGCGCCCAGGACGTCGCCTTGTCCTGCGTGCCCTCTTCGACACGGGTCAGAGCCTTCTGCATCGCGTCGTTGATCTGGAAGTAGAACTGGCCCTTGAACGGCGACACCGTCACGGCGTTCGCGCGGTCAGTGAGGATCTGGCCGACGGGAGCGTTGTTGAAGAACTCGTTGGTCGAGCTGAGCAGCGTGTCGCTCTTCATGGCCTCGAGCTGGCTCGGGAACGTGCCGGCGTTCTCGAACGCCTTCAGCTGGGTGTCGGGGCTCGTGAGCCAGTCGGCGAGCTCCTGCGCCGCCGCGACGTTCTTGCCGTTCGCGGGGACCGTCAGGTACGAGCCGCCCCAGTTGCCGCCGCCGCCGGGGAAGACGTTGGCGATGTCCCAGCCGGTGACGTCCTTCGCGTTTCCGGAGATGACGCCGAGCATCCAGCCCGGGCACAGCATCGTCGCGAACGCGCCGTTCGACAGGCCCGCCATCCAGTCGTCCGACCACTGGCCGAGGTGAGCCGACTGCGTTGCGCTGGCATCGAGGACCTCGTTGTAGATCTTCTCGACGTCGGGAGCGATCTCGATCTCGCCGCTCGAGGGGTTCTCGTACGCCGCCTCGACCTGGTTGATCATGCCCTGGTAGGTACCGCCGGCCGAGTCGAAGAACGCCTTGCCGGTCTTGGCCGTGTAGTCCGCGCCGACCTTGAAGTAGTTCGCCCAGTCGCCCTCGAGCAGCTTGGCGACCTCTTCGCGATCGGTCGGCAGGCCCGCCGCGGCGAACAGATCGGATCGGTAGCAGACGCCCTCCGGGCCGATGTCGGTGCCGTAGCCGATGAGGTTGCCGTCGGCATCCGTCGCGCCCTTCTCCTTCCAGTCGAGCCAACGACCCTTGAGGCTGTCGGGGACGGGCGCGAGCAGGTCGGAGTACTTCATGACCTCGGGCATCCAGTCGATCTCGATCGCCTCGATGTCTGCGAGGCCCGTCTTGCCGAGCTTCTGGAAGTAGTTGGCCCGCGCGTCGTTGGAGGTCGCGGCCTTGTTGTGGACGATCGTGACGTTCGGGTGCTCCTTGGAGTACTCGGCGAGCAGCTCGTCGGTGTAGCCGAAGTCGTTGAAGGTCGCGACGGTGAGCGTGACCTTCTCATTCGGGTCGGCGGTCGCCGCTCCCCCGCTCGAACCGGCACAGCCGGCGAGCACGAGGGCGGAGGTGGTCAGTGCGCCGGTCACGAAGCCGATGCGACGCAGTGCGCGTGAACTCACGGTCACTCCTTTGTGTGTGCGGGTGCGGGGGTGCTGCATCGGTGAGGCCGCTCCCTACCTCATGCAAGTTGTGGGAGCGCTCTCATCCGACGTGACTCACGTTATGGGATCGCTCCCACGAACGCAAGGGAGCGCTCCCACACGGGATGGTCACGATTCGATCACGAGCGGATCCGGATAGACTGCTGTCACCTCTTCCCGCGATATCTGGAGCCTCGAATGCCCACCATCGTCGTCGACGTCATGCCCAAGGCCGAGCTGCTGGATCCGCAGGGAAAGGCTGTCGCCGGCGCCCTTGCGCGGCTCGGACACGCCGGGTTCGAGGGCGTCCGCATCGGCAAGCGGTTCGAGCTGACCGTCGCGGATGTCTCGGACGAGACGCTCTCCGCCGTCCAGACGATCGCCGAGGAGATCCTCTCCAACGCGGTCATCGAGGATGTCGTCGGCATCGAGGTCGCGGAGTGAGCGCACGCATCGGGGTCATCACCTTCCCCGGTTCGCTCGACGACGGCGACGCGCAGCGCGCCATCCGCCTCGCCGGCGCGGAGCCGGTGGCCCTCTGGCACGGTTCGCACGACCTCGACGGCGTCGACGCGCTCGTCCTCCCCGGCGGTTTCAGCTACGGCGATTACCTGCGCGCCGGAGCGATCGCGGCCCTCGCTCCGATCATGACCGAGGTGAAGGATGCCGCGGCGAAGGGCATGCCCGTCCTCGGCATCTGCAACGGCTTCCAGATGCTCGTCGAAGCACACCTGCTGCCGGGCGGTCTGATCCGAAACGCCCACCAGCAGTTCATCCGTCGCGATCAGCGCCTGCGGGTCGAGAACGCCTCGACCGCGTGGACGAACGCGTTCGAGGTCGGGCAGGAGATCACGATCCCGCTGAAGAACGCGGACGGCGGCTACATCTGCTCCGCCGAGACGCTGAAGCAGATCGAGGGTGACGGCCTCGTCGCCTTCCGCTATCTCGGCGTGAATCCCAACGGTTCGCTCGACGACATCGCCGGCATCACGAACCCCACCGGCAACGTGGTCGGCCTCATGCCGCACCCCGAACACGCCGTCGAGCCGGGCTTCGGCCCGAACACGCCCGCCGCCATGCGCTCGGGCGTCGACGGCCTCGGGTTCTTCGCCTCGGCCATCGCGTCATTGGCCGCTGCCGCCGCGTGACGCGCCCGTGGATGCCGGGGCGTCCCCACCGGCATCCCGCACCGGATTCGCAGAACGGCAGCAGAATCGCTTGATTCTGCTGCCGTTCTGCGATTCTGCACGCGCTCTCCGCATCTGCGAATCGGGATCAGCGCCGGAATCAACATCGGGCCGACCCCGGCCGCACGTCTGCCCGGGCTCGAGGCCCGGGCAGACGCTCCGCGATGGGGCGGTCGCGGGGGCTCCGGTCGCCGTAGGGTGCGACGACCGGAGCCCGCTCGGCTCACCGAACGCGCGCCCCCCAACGCGCGATCAGCAGCACGAGTCCCAGGAGGAGCAGCCCGAGGGCGATTCCTCCGACAGTGCCCCACACCCATGCCGAACCACCGGTCACGCCCGGCGGCGGTCACGCGCACCGTCTGCCTCCACGGCGGAGCGTCGCTGCGCATGCACGGTCGGGTCCGCGCCTGCCCGAGTCGAACGTAGGCGACAGGGAGGGCAGCGAGTGCCGCGCTGGTCCGAAACGTTGATCGCGATCATGTCGCCAAGACCCATCTGTTGATCGCGATCAATCGGTGCAGAAACTCGCGTCACCTTCTGGCGCGTGCAGCGTCACACATAGTGACGATGGTGGTCCACCGAGGATCATCCGCAAGACTGGCCTCGCTCCCGTGCGTGCGAGTCGAAGGGACGACATGCCGAGTTTCCGCACGCGCGCCGCGCAGCCCGAAGAGCTCCTGCCGGTCCGGCGCGGGTTGCAGCGCCGCGCGGGAGCAGCCCTCCCGGAGTGGGACGCGTTCGCCGCGACCGCACAGCTGTGCTCGGGGGCGCCGGGAAAGCTCCTGTCACCGGCGACCAAAGACGCATCCGGCGGCCCGGGCATCCATCTGGTCACCTCCGGCGTGCTGAAAGCGACGGTCACGACGAGCGCCGGACGCCTGCGGATCATGTCGTTTCCCCGGACCGGAGACATCGTCGCGAGCCTCGGCTTCCTCGCGGCGGCGAGCCAGACGACGATTCCGGTGTCACACGACCCCGGGGAGCCGCTGCCGGGTGACGCGAAGCTGACCGCCGTCGTCGCCACGACGACGCTGCGCTTCGACGGCGCCGTGGCGATCGCACTCGCGGAGCGCCACCGCGCGTGGTCGACTCTCGCTCTCCGGCTTCTCATGGAATTGCTGCTGCTGCGGACGTTCCGGCTGAACGATCACCTCGTGCTGAGCGCCGAAGAGCGCTACCTGAAGGTCCTGCGCGAGGAAGCGGCGCTCGTGCGGCAGATCTCGCAGCGCGACCTGGCCCTGTACCTCGGCGTCACGCCCGAAGCGCTCAGCCGCATCGCGGCGCGCGCACGCGAACGCCAGCGCCTGCAGCCCGCGGGCGAGTAGCACACGCGATCGGTGGGCCTCACACCGTTCCGGCCGGCGGCCACATCCCGATGATCACCGACATCACGATGACGAGCACGAGCTCGTAGGAGATACTGAGCACCGTGAGCCGCGACGGGCGCCCCGCGAAGACGTCGTGCGTGATGAAGCGGCCTGCTGTGAATCCCGCCCACAGCGTGATGCCGGTGACGACCGCCGAGCCGAAATAGGCGCCGCCGTAGAAGTGCCACGCAATCGCGACCGAACCGGCGAGCACCCACGCGAGGAGGAACGCGAGGGCGACCGACACCATGATCGGCAGCCACGCCTGGGCGGCCGTGTCGGGCTCGCGCACCTGCGCCCAGCGCTTCCACCGCGCGCCGAACGCCTTCGGCGTGTACCAGATCGAGCCGATCACGACGGCGGCGACGGTCGCGGCCAGCACGGCCCAGTAGTTGATCTCGGGAATCATGTCGACCTCCTTCCCACCGACGCTATCGAGCGCGCCCGACAGCGTCGAGGCGGGCTCAGCGGGCCACATCCGGCCGATCGATGTCCGCGCCGTGCCAGAGGTCGCCGCACTCGACCCGCTCGGCCCCGTTCTGGGCGAGGTACTCCCCCGCCCCACGGTCCCCCGCCGTGCCGGCGATGACCGCCGACCAGTGTCGACGCCCGATCACGACGGGGTGGCCCGGCACGCCGTCGTACACCGCACGGCGCAGCGCCGACACGTCGGCGCCCTCCGCCATGCGCGCCACGACCGTCGCGGGGAGATCCGGAGTGTCCACGGGAACGATGACGGCGGCGGCCCGGGCGGTCTCCCCCGCCGCCGCGAGCGCGGCGCGCACGCTCGCGGAGATCCCCCTCTCCCACTCCGGCACCGCGACGATGACGACGCGCTCGTCGACGGGGACGAGCTCTGCCGCCGCCTCGCGCTCGGCGCCGAGGGCGACGAACACGGGGGCGCACCCGCCTGCGAGCAGCGCATCGACGGCGCTCCGCACCCACGGGGTACCGTCGGAACGTACCGCGAGGGCCTTCGGCGTGCCGTACCGAGTGCCTGATCCCGCCGCGAGAACGATCCCGCACGCCCCGCTGGCGCGGCAGGGGTCCTCGCCGCTGCCGTCGTCACCCCGGCATCCGCTCATATCGATGCGTGCAGCGGGCCGGATGCCTCGCGCAGGCCGCCCGCGCTGCGCCCGTGCCGCACGGCGACGATCTCGGCGAGGATCGACAGCGCGGTCTCCTCGGGCGAGCGTCCGCCGAGGTCGAGTCCGATCGGCGAACGCAACCGAGCGAGCCTGTCCGGGGCGACGCCGGCGTCGCGCAGACGCGCCACGCGGTCGTCGTGCGTCCGCCGGCTGCCCATCGCGCCGACGTAGCCGGCGGCGCTCGCGAGCGCGACCCGCAGTGCGGGAGCGTCGATCCTGTCGTCGTGGCTGAGAACGCACACCGCCGTGTCGACGTCGATCCCGATGCGTTCGAGCCAGCGGTCGGGCCAGTCGCAGACGACCTCGGCGCCCGGGAACCGCTCGGGGGCGGTGAACGCCTCGCGCGGGTCGACGACCGTGACGGCGTAGCCGCACGCCGCGCCGATCCGCGCGAGGGCGACCCCGTGCTGCACGGCGCCGACGATCACGAGACGCGGCGGACCTCCGAAGGGGAGGACGAGATGCTCTGTGACGGGATCGGCGTCGGTACGGCAGCCCGCGGCGTCGTAGCCGATCACCTCCGCCCGGCCACCGGGCCCGACCTCGTCCCGCACGGCGCTTGCACCGAGATCATCGCCGCGCACCGTCAGCACGAAGGTGCGCGGCCGGTCGAGCGCCGCCAGTCGGCTGAGCTGGACCGCCGCGTCGGACCCGGGCCGGACGGGTCGGACGAGCACATCGATGCTCCCGCCGCACATGAGTCCGACGCCGAGCAGATCGTCCTCCGCGATGCCGTAGCGCGCGACCGATGCGCTGTCTGCAGCCAGAGCCTCGAGACACGCCTCGATCACCGCTCCCTCGACGCACCCGCCCGAGACATTCCCCCGGAGGGCGCCGTCGGCAGCGACCACGAGGCTCGCCCCCAGCTCGCGGGGCGCCGACCCGCGCACCGCGACCACCGTCGCGACGGCGATGTCGCGGCCGTCCGCGAGCCACCGGACGGCGTCATCGAGGATGTCACGCACGCGGCACCTCCGTCCTCGACGCCGCGAGGCGCCAGACGCGATCGCGCGACATCGGGAGCTCGAAGGGCCGCACCCCGAGCGCACGACGCACGGCATTCGCGAGCGCTGGTGCGACAGGGTTGTACGGCGACTCGCTCATCGACTTCGCTCCGAATGGCCCGAGGTCGTCGCTCGTGTCGGCGAACAGGACCTCGGTGCGCGGGACGTCGGCGAGCTGCGGCACCCGGTACACGCGGAACACGGGTGTCTGGAGCGCCCCCGACGGCCCGACCATGATCTCTTCGTAGAGCGCCGAGCCGATGCCCTGCGCGACGCCGCCCTCGACCTGACCGCGGCACTGCTCGGGGTTCATCACGGTCCCGGCATCCGCCGCCTGCACCGACTGCAGAATGCGCACCTCGCCCGTCTCGGGGCGCACCGCGACGCGGAACGCGTGCACGTTGAACGCGAGCGAACGCTGCTCGCCGAGCTCGCTTCCGTCGGTGCGCAGCCCATCGCCGTGACGACGCTCCGGGGGCGCACCGGCGATGATCTCGGCGAAGCCGACGAGGCGTCCGGCCTGGACTCCATCCGGAGTGAGCGCGCATTTCTCGATCGGAGTACCCGTGAGAGAGGATGCCGTCTCCCGCAGCACGCGGGCGAGCGCCAAGGCCGCGGCGTGCAGCGCTTTGCCCGCCACCGTGATGCCCGCCGAGGCGAAGGCGCCCGTGTCGTGCCGCGCCGCATCCGTATCGGCATGGTGCAGGAACACCCGGTCGGGGGTCGTCCCGAGGTCGGTCGCGACGATCTGCGCGTGCACCGTCGTCGTGCCGTTGCCGAACTCGGCGGTGCCGATCCCGACGCAGTACCGGCCGTCGGGCGTCAGGTCGAGGGTGGCGTGCGAGATGTGGCCGAACGGCGCCATGGTCGCGATCATCGCGACGGCCATCCCCTCGCCGACGAGCCAGCCCTCAGGTGCCGCGACCCCGTTACCGCGCGCGAGCGCGTCGCGCGTGAGATCGAGGCACTGGTCGAGGCCGTAGCTGCCCCAGACGAGGTCGGCGTCGGGTTCGCTGCTGTGGTGGCGCAGGTCGTCGCCGTCCTTCACCGCGTTGCGGCGACGCAGTTCGAACGGATCGATGCCGAGCTCGATCGCGAGCTCGTCCATGGCGCTCTCGATCGCGAAGATCACCTGGCCGAGGCCGTAACCGCGGAACGCGCCGGAGGGCACGGTGTTGGTGTACACGACCTCGGCGTCCAGTCGCTTCGCGGGGCATCGATAGAGGCTCAGCGACTCGGCGACGCTGTGGAAGAGCACGCCTCGTGAGTGGTTGCCGTAGGCGCCCGTGTCGGAGAGCACGTCGACGTCCATGGCGGCAGAAGAGCTCCTGCTTGCCTCCGAACCCGCCCCCGACCCGAGCGGCATGCACGCGGATGCGATCGCGATCGAGCCCGAGGATGTAGGCGAGTTCGTCACGCACAAGGAACGGCACCTGGGTGCTCGTGCGGATGACGAGGCGGCCGTCGTCGTCGAGACGGCCGATCGCACCGCGGGTCTCGAGCTGCGCGTGGATGACCCGCCCGGTGCTCCACGTC
>QFPD01000270.1 GCA_003248845.1 Microbacterium sp.
TCGGTGTCGGTGACGGAGCGGGCGTCGGAATCGGAGTCGGTGTCGGAGCGGCCGTAGGAATCGGAGTGGGCGTGGGCGACGGAGAGGGTACCGGGGCCGGCGCGGGCTCGGCGGCACGCTCATCCCGGACGGGCGGAACGGCCGGGCGAACCGACGGCATCGCGGGGGTCGGCGGGGCCACTGTTTCGACCGGTGACGAGGGCAGCGCACTCGGAGACGGCCCGGGTGCGAGCGGCGCGGATCCGTCAGGTTCGCCGTCGAACGCTGCCGTGTCGGAGTCGCCCGCACCGGCGCCCGTCGCGGCATCCGCTACCTGCGGCTGCGGCAGAAGCCCGGGGATCGCGAAGGCGGCGACCGCGGCGCCGACGACGAGCACGCCACCGACGATTCCCGCGATCGCGGCCGTCCCGAGGGCGCCCCCCGCGCTTGCGCCCGCGGCGCCTGCACCTGCGCCGCCGGCTCCACCGGCTCCGCCACCGCCCGCGCCGCCGCCGCCCGCGCCGCCGGCGGCTCCCGCCCCGCCGCCCGTCGCCCCGCCGCCGACGGTCACGGCTCCGGGGAGGGTGGGTGAGGCACCCGCCGCCAGTGCGACGATGGGCACCCCGCCGCCCTGGACCGCCGCGAGGTACGCGCCGGCGGCCCCCGCCCCGATCGTGAGCGGCAGGAGAACCAGGACGAGGCGGTGCGAGACGTCCTTCGCCTCGGCGGCGACGATCGTGCACCGCGCGCAGTCGCCGAGGTGGTCCTCGACCTTGCCGTGATCGCGACGCCCGAGATTGCCGCGGGCATACGCGCCGAGCCGCTCGATCGTCCACTGGCAGTCCGAGCCGTCGGCGACCGAGCGCAGGTGCGCCTGGATCCATGCCTCGCGCAGCCCCTCCCGGGCGCGGAAGGCGAGCTGAGCGACGGCCGTCGCCTTCATGCCGAGCAGCGGCGCGATCTCGGCCGGCTTCATCTGCTCGATCTCGGTGTACCAGAGCACTTCCTGCCAGCGCTCCGGCAGCGAGCGGAACGCCTGCGCGGTGAGGCTGCGATCGAGCGCGTCGTCGGTCGCGTGCGCGTCGGCATCCGGATCCGGCACGAACTCGAGTTCGTTGATCGGGCTTTCGCGCTTCGCGCGTCCCCAGCCGGCGGCCGTGTTGCGGATGGTCGTGAAGAGATAGGCGCGGAACGACCCGGTCGGTCCGCCGCCCCGCACGATCGACTGATAGATCCGCGCGTACGCCTCCTGGACGAGGTCGTCAGCGTCGAAGGTCGAGGTGATCGACCCCGCCACGACGATGCCGGAGCGGTAGTGGCGTCGCCACAGTTCGCCGAAGGCCGCGCTGTCGCCCGAACGCGTGCGCAGCACGAGGTCCGCGTCGGAGATGTCAGCGACATCTTCACGCGGTCCAGCGTGTTCGTCCATGCTCGTCCTGTCGTCGGGTTCACCCATGAGACGCGCGTTCGGCGGAATCATGACGCGGTTCTCGCCATTCTCCCAGGAGTCCGGCCGCACGCTCCCTGTGAGCGCGGCTCGACGGGTCCGCACACTCGTCGGAAATTTCTCGGGGAAGTCGCGTCATAGATCCCGACTCGGTGCATCTCATGGGTGTGCCGGAATCTGCGCGCACCTCGGGGGAGGTCGTGCGGCGTTGCGGTCACAGGCACGGAGGGTCGTGCCGCGTCGGTCGCGACGGGGGTACCGGGGGGAACACCCCGACGCGACGGACAAGGGGGACAGAGCGGGGCGGCAGGCGTGGGGGCGCCTCCCGCTCCGCTCGTTCGTCGCCGTCAGACGCGCGTGCCGTCGACCCAGACGCCCGCGACGTGCAGCGCGCCGTCGAGCAGCACAGCGTCCGCCGCGGCGCCCGGACGCAGCGAGCCGTGGCGCGCCGCCATGCCGATCGCCCGCGCGGGTACAGCGGTGACGGCCGCGACGGCGTCGGCGAGGGGCAGCCCGCCGGCGACGACGAGCCGGAGCGCGGCATCCTGCGTCAGCGTCGACCCCGCGATCGCGCCGTTCTCGACGAGGCGCGATTGGCCGTCGATCACGCGCACGGCCAGCCCGCCCAGTTCGTAGTCGCCGTCGGGCGCGCCGGCGGCGGCCATGGCGTCGGTGATGAGCGCGATGCGGCCGGGCGCGCCCGCGAATGCGAGCGCGATGACGTCGGGATGCACGTGGAAGCCGTCGGCGATCAGCTCGAGCGTGACGCGGTCGTCGCGCATCGCGGCGAGGATCGGTCCGGGTGCGCGGTGATGGATGCCGGGCATCGCGTTGAACGCATGCGTCAGCAGCGTCGCGCCCGCGTCGAACGCGGCGGATGCCTCGTCCTCCGTCGCGTTCGTGTGGCCGACGGCCACCGCGACACCGCCGGTGACGAACTGGCGGACGGCGTCGATGCCGCCGGGGAGTTCGGGCGCGAGCGTCACCTGACGCACAGAGCCGCGGCCGGCGTCGATGAGACGGGCGATGGCGGCGGCATCCGGCGCGCGCAGCAGGCTCGCGGTGTGCGCGCCCTTATGGCCGAGATCGAGGAAGGGGCCTTCGAGGTGCGACCCCAGGATCGTGGTGTCGTCCTCAGCGAGGTCCGCGATCAGCGCGACCCGCGCCGAGAGATCGTCGATCGACGCCGTCACGAGGGAGAGGACGGCGCGCGTCGTGCCGTGAGCGCGGTGGACGGCGCGGGCGGTGCGGATCGCATCCGCGCCGTCGTCGAACGCGGCCCCGCCGCCGCCGTGCCCGTGGATGTCGACGAACCCCGGCGCGAGGTACGCGCCGGCGCCGTCGAAGGCGTCGCCGGCCGGCAGGGCGCGCCACGCGTCGCCGGTTCCCGTGCGGAGCACCGTGTCGCCCTCGAACGCGACCCACGCGTCGTCGGTCACAGCGCCGTCGTCGACGAGCCGGACGGAGTGGATGACGGTCGTCATGCCCGCTCCGTTTCGTTCTGGGGCGTCGCGGACGATGCCGACCAGGGAATGTCGGGGAGCGGCGTGAACGCGATCCCCATGCGCGTCCACAGCGGCGCGATCGCGGCCAGACGCGCGGCGAACGAGTCCCACGTGCGCAGCGCACTCGTGCCCGCCGCGGGAGACCAGGCGGCTTCGGCGGCGGAGGCGATGCGGGGGAAGGCGAGGGCGTCGATGTCGCTCAGCGTACGCGCGGTCTCGGCCCAGAGGGGCGCTTCGACGCCCAGGATGTCGTCGTCGCCGATGCCGCCGATCACGGTCGCAGGGTCCCATTCGTAGGACTGCCGCGCCGAGACGACGCCCGCCCAGACGAGACCCAGCGGGGCATCCGCGTCGAACTTCATGTCGAGGTAGATCGCGTCGGCGGGGGAGAGGATGACTCTGCCGCCGGCGGCGACGAAACCGCGGGTCTTCTCGTCCATGCCGTCGGTGGGCGTGCGGAGCCCCCAGTAC
>QFPD01000020.1 GCA_003248845.1 Microbacterium sp.
CTTGAGGACCTGCAGTGCACCGGGGGTCACCCGGGCGCCGAACAGCGAGTCGACGAGGCCGTGACGGCGCTCGGTGGTCCAGGCGGGGTCGGTCAGGGCCCGGCGCAGCGCGCCGTGCTCGTCCACCACGTCCAGCGCGCCGAACAGCTCGCGGGCCAGGGCCACGCCGCCCTCGTCCAGCACCGGACCGACAGCCTCCAGGGAGGCGGTCAGGGAGTCCCTCGATGCGTCCGTCATCATTCGGCGACACCTGCGCTCTGGTGACGGTCCAGGTCAGCCAGGAAGCGGTCGACCACGCGCTGGGAGCGGGCGTCGTCCTCGAGGGACTCGCCGACGATCTTGCTGGCCAGGGTGGTGGCCAGCGTGCCGACCTCGCCCTTGAGCTGCGAGGCGGCCTGCTGGCGCTCCGCGGCGATCTGGGCCTGGGCCTGCTCGGAGATGCGCGTCGACTCGGCGGTCGCACGCTCACGCGCCTCGGCCACGATCTCCGCGGCCTCGGTGCGGGCATCCTCGCGGATGCGGTTCGCCTCGGTGCGGGCGTCGGCCAGCTGCGACTCGTAGTCCGCCATCATCGCGTTCGCCTCGGCCTGGGCCTTCTCGGCCTTCGCGAGACCGCCCTCGATCGCCTCGACGCGGTCCTGGTAGGACTTCTCGAGGGTCGGGACGATGAACTTGATGACGATGAACATGAGCACGGCGAAGCCCACTGCCGTGATGAGGAGCTCCCACGGGTTCGGGACCAGGGGGTTGGCCCCTTCGACGGCCGCGAGGACCAGTCCGTTGCTGATCATGTTTCAACCATCCTTCAGTCGTGTGTCCTACAGAGCGAGGGGTCGGAGCGACGCGGACACGGCGTCCGGGCGCAGACCTGGGCGCACAGGCGACGCCTAGGATGGGCGGGTGCCCACCGAAAGTCCGTCCCGCACCGCGCCCGAAGAGCGCCTGGTGAACCTCGTCGTCGCGCTCATGGCGACCGAGTCGGGGCTCACGAAGGAGACGATCCTCGCCTCTGTCGCAGGGTACCGGGAGCAGTCGAGCGCCGGCGCCTCGAAGGATGCGCTGGAGAAGATGTTCGAGCGCGACAAGCAGACCCTTCGGGGCCTCGGCATCCAGGTGGAGACGATCGGCGACTACGCCGACCCCGACGATCTGCGTGAGGCCCGTTACCGGATCCCCACCGCGGAGTACGAGCTCCCCGCAGACATCGAGTTCAGCCCGGCGGAGATCGCCGTCCTGAATCTCGCGGGGGGCGTGTGGAGTGAGAGCTCCATGTCGGCGGACGCCCGCAGCGGCCTGCGCAAGATCCGCGCGCTCGGCGGCGACGTCGATGCCCCCATCATCGGCTATTCGCCGCGCATCAGCCTCCGCGAAGCGGCGTTCTCCCCACTGCAGAGCGCGATCGAGCAGGGGCGCGTCGTGCAGTTCTCCTACCTCAAGGCGGGAGAGGATTCGGCGCGTCGCCGCCGCATCCGCCCCCTCACGCTCGTCGAGTACGAAGCGCGCTGGCATGTGTACGGGTTCGACCTCGACCAGAGCGAGCCACGGACGTTCCTCCTCGCCCGCATCACGTCGGACGTCGAGATCACGAAGACCTCGTTCGACCTCGCCGAGCGCGAGGGCGCCGGCGAGCGCGCCCTCGCGGGCCTTTCCGCCCTCGCGGAGCGCCAGCGCGCCCTCGTCGAGATCGCGCCGGGGTCCGAAGCCGCGCTGCGGCTCAGTCGTCGCGCCATGCCGGCGGAACAGGGCTTCCACGTGCCCTACGTCGACGTCCACATCCTCGCCGACGAGCTCGCCTCCTACGGCCCCGAGGTGCGGGTCGTGGAGCCCGAGACTCTGCGCGCCGAGGTCGTCGCGCGCCTGGAGCGCGTCCTCGCGCGCCACAGCTCGAGCGGAGCCGTCGCGTGAACGCGCATCCGCTCCTCGCGACCGACCGCGCGGCTCTCATCCT
This sequence comes from Microbacterium sp., assembly GCA_003248845.1. Classification (GTDB taxonomy): domain Bacteria; phylum Actinomycetota; class Actinomycetes; order Actinomycetales; family Microbacteriaceae; genus Microbacterium. The sequence goes on from QFPD01000020.1 coordinate 1,949, forward strand.
GCAGCTCGTTCCCTACCTCATCGGCAAGGGCGAGGTCACTCTCGCCGAGGCGGCGGAGGACTTCGACGTGACGGTGCCGCAGATGCGGGCCATGGTCGAGAAGCTCACGGTCATCGGCCTGCCCGGGGACGGCGGTTTCTGGCAGATGGCGAACGACCTGTTCGACATCGACTGGGATCTTCTCGACCAGCAGGACGTCATCGTGATCACCAATTCGGTCGGTCTCGAGCGCACGCCGCGCCTCAGCGCCCGCGAAGCGGCGGCGCTCCTCGCGGGGCTCCAGCTCGCGGCATCCCTGCCCGGTGTCGGCGACTCGGGCGTCGTGCAGGGCCTCCTCGCCAAGCTCGCGCGCGGTGCCGCGACGAGACCAGCCGAGGTCATCGTCGCCCCTGAGGCCGTCGACGATGTGCGTGTCGCCGTCGCGGAGGCGGTCCGGCGCGGTGTCGCGGTCTCGTTCGGGTATCGCGCTCCGGATGCTCCGGAGACGATCCGCACGGTCGATCCCGTCAAGGTGCACATCGCGAACGGCCAGTGGTACCTGCAGGGGTGGTGCCACCTGCGGCAGGCGATGCGCACCTTCCACCTCGACCGCGTCTCCGACGTGCGGTTGACCGAGATCCCCGTCACCCACGGCGCGGATAGGGTTCCCGCGCTCTTCGAGCCCACCGAGACGGATGTCGCCGTCGACGTGCGTTATCGTCCCGGCGCCGAGCCGCTGCTGCACGACTTCGTCGTCGAGCAGCGTTCGTCGCCGCCGCCCGACGCCGACGGCGCTCGGACGGCGCGCATCCGACTGGGCGATGCCCGCAGCCTCAAGCGACTCGCGGCGCGCCTGGGCGGGGAGCTCGAGATTCTCGGGCCGCCGGACGTCCGAGACGCGACGGCGCAGTGGGCGCGAGAGGGACTCGAGCAGTATCGATGAGCGGCGCTGGGCGTGCTCATCGCATCGGCGGGTAGACTGACCGAAAGCTTCCGAAAAGGGGACATGATGGGAAACCTGTTCGCCGGTCCGCACCTGTGGATCCTCCTGATCGTGATCCTGCTGCTGTTCGGTGCGGCCAAGCTCCCCGCGCTCGCCAAGAGCATGGGGCAGTCGGCCCGCATCTTCAAGGGCGAGATGAAGGCGATGAAGAGTGACGACGCGGATGCCGCCGCGGCGGGCGAGTCCGTGACGCCGCCCGCACCCGGCGTCGCGCAGAACGTGGCTCAGGCGCCCACGCCGACGGCTGAGCCGGCGAAGCCGGCTTCGCCGGACACCACCCCCTGACCGCAGCCGTGGCCACGGCCGAACACCCCCCGCTCGGAACGGACGACGCCCCGCGCCGCGATAGGCGCATGTCGCTCGGGCAGCATCTCACCGAACTGCGCAAGCGCTTCATCATCGGCCTCGCGGCGCTCGTGGTCGGGATGGTCGCAGCGTACTTCCTCACCGACTGGATCATCTGGGCGATGACCGAGCCCATCCGCGTGGTCGCGGAGCAGCGCGGTGAGGATGTCGGCCTCATGATCGACACCGTCACGGGCGCGTTCGATCTTCGTCTGCGGATATCGTTCGCCGTCGGCATCATCATCTCGGCTCCCGTCTGGCTGTGGCAGCTCTGGGCATTCCTGATGCCGGGTCTCACTCGCAAAGAAATCCGCTACACCATCGGCTTCGTGGCCGCCGCGATCCCACTCTTCTTCGCGGGATGCTTCGTCGGATGGTGGGTCATGCCGCACATCGTCGAGATCATGGCCTCGTTCACCCCCGACGGCGCGGCCAACTGGTTCCAGGCGAAGTACTACTACGACTTCGTGTTCAAGCTCGTGATCGTCGTCGGCGTCTCGTTCGTCGTGCCGGTCTTCCTCGTCGCTCTCAATCTCGCCGGCATCATGAGCGGCCGTGCGATCCTCAAGGCGTGGCGGGTCGCTGTGCTCATCGCGGTCGGATTCGCGGGGCTCGCGACGCCGGCGGCCGACATCGTGAGCATGCTCCTTCTGGCCGGCATCCTCGTCGTCCTCTTCTTCGCCGCGGCCGGGCTGTCGATGCTCTTCGACCGCCGTCGCGCCAAGCGCGCCCGGGCCGAGCTCGGGCCCCTCGCATGACCGCGTCGCAGCCGACCGACCCCGCCACCCGATACGCGCAGGCGCAGGCGCAGCGCGCGCACCCGATCACCGCGGCGTTCGCCGCTGCCCAGCGCTTCGACCTCGACCCCTTCCAGATCGCGGGTTGTCACGCGCTCGAAGACGGGCGCAGCGTGCTCGTCGCGGCGCCCACGGGCGCCGGAAAGACGATCGTCGGCGAGTTCGCGATTCATCTTGCGATGCTCGCTGCGGCGGAGAAGGCGTTTTACACGACGCCCATGAAGGCACTGTCGAATCAGAAGTTCCGCGAGCTCCAAGGGGTCTACGGCGAGGACGAGGTCGGTCTCCTCACGGGCGACACGAACATCAACGGCGGCGCACGCATCGTCGTCATGACCACCGAGGTGCTCCGCAACATGCTGTACGCGGATTCCTTGGCACTGCGGGGCCTCCGCTACGTCGTCATGGACGAGGTGCACTACCTCGCCGACCGGTTCCGCGGAGCGGTCTGGGAAGAGGTCATCATCCACCTGCCGCCGGACGTCCGTCTCGTGTCACTTTCGGCGACCGTGTCCAACGCGGAGGAGTTCGGCGATTGGCTCGGCACCGTCCGCGGCGACACCGAGGTGATCGTCTCGGAGACACGGCCGGTCCCCCTCGAGCAGCACGTGCTCGTGCGCGGTGATCTCCTGCCGCTGTTCGACGATCGTGCGGGAATCGCGACAGCGCTCGTCAACCAAGAGCTCATGCGCATCCGCGGCGGCAGCGGTGCGCGGTACGACAATCGGCAGGCCCAGCAGTATCGCTCTACCGGGGGACGGGAAAGCGGCAGACGCCCCCCGCGCGGCGGCAGACGCCCGGTGCGCACGGCGAACGTGCAGCGCATCGAACGGATGGACCGCCCCGAGGTCGTACAACTGCTGGAGCGAGCGAACCTCTTGCCGGCGATCTTCTTCATCTTCAGCCGCGCAGGGTGCGATGGCGCCGTGCAGCAGGTGCGGCGATCGGGGCTGCGCCTCACAACGCGCGAGGAACGCGACGAGATCCGCCGCGTCGTCGACGAGCGCACCCGTACGCTGGCCGAAGACGATCTGCACGTACTCGGTTATTGGGAATGGCGCGAGAACCTCGAACGAGGGATCGCCGCGCATCACGCGGGACTTCTGCCCGCGTTCAAAGAGGTCGTGGAGGAGCTCTTCCGACGCAAGCTCGTCAAGGTCGTCTTCGCGACCGAGACTCTCGCGCTCGGCATCAACATGCCCGCCCGCACCGTCGTGCTCGAGAAGCTCGAGAAGTTCAACGGCGAGGCGCGTGTTGCGATCACCTCGGGGGAGTACACGCAGCTCACCGGACGCGCCGGACGCCGCGGCATCGACGTGGAGGGGCACGCCGTCATTCAATGGACGGAGGCCCTCGACCCGCAGGCGGTGGCCGCGCTCGCATCGCGTCGTACGTACCCGCTCAATTCCAGCTTCCGCCCGACCTACAACATGGCCGTCAACCTCATCGACCAGGTCGGGCGCGAGCGCGCGCGAGAGGTCCTGGAATCCTCCTTCGCGCAGTTCCAGGCCGACCGCGCCGTCGTGGGCCTCGCGCGCGAGGTGAAGGATGCCGAGGAGTCGCTCGCCGGCTACGCGAAGGCCATGACGTGCGATCGCGGCGACTTCGTCGCCTACGCGGGCCTGCGCCGGGAACTGAGCGACCTCGAGAAGCTGGGCCGCGCCGACCGCGCGGCCCCCGCGCGGATCCGCGATGGGCGCTCGCGTGAGATCCAGTCGCTGCGAACACGTCTGCAGCGGCATCCCTGTCACTCCTGCCCCGATCGCGAGGCGCACGCACGGTGGGGCGAGCGGTACGCCAAGCTCGAACGCCGAGTCGAGAAGAACCGACGCCAGATCGAGGCGCGCACCGGCACGGTCGCGCGGGTGTTCGACCGTGTCGTGGACGTCCTGACCGCGCTCGACTATGTGCACGTCGACGCCGAGGGGCGCACAACCCTCAGCGCGGCCGGAGCGACGATGAAGCGCATCTACGGCGAACGCGACCTCCTCGTCGCGGAAGCCCTGCGTCAGGGGCTGTGGACCTCGCTGGATGCCCCGGGCCTCGCCGCGCTCGCGTGCTGTCTCGTCTACGAACCGCGCCGCGACGAGGCCGGACCCGGAGAGCACGGGCTGCCCCGCGGCGCCTTTCGGCAGGCCCTCGGCGAGACGCAGACCCTCTGGGCGCGCCTCGACGATCTCGAGCAGGACCACCGTCTGCCGGGTACCGAGCCCGTTGCGACAGGGCTCGCAACCGCGATGCACTCGTGGGCCCGCGGCGCGAGCCTCGACCGCGTGCTCGACGAGGCAGACCTCGCCGCGGGTGACTTCGTGCGCTGGTGCAAGCAGACCATCGACCTGCTCGACCAGCTGTCTATGGTCGCCGAGGGCCCGGTGGCAGTCACCGCGCGCCGCGCGCTCGAGTCTGTCCGTCGCGGCATCGTCGTCTACGGGTCGCTGTGAGCGGCACCGTCCCGGGCAAGGCACCCGTGCGCCCTGTCCTGCCGCTGTGGCTCGCGCTGCCCGTCGCGGCGTTGGGCGGGCTCGTGCTCACGACGGCATTCCCCGGGCTCTCCTGGTGGCCGGCCGTGTTCGTCGCCGTGCCACTCGCGCTGATCGCCCTCATCGGCCGGCGCGCCTGGTCCGCCGTGCTCGTCGGGTTCCTTTTCGGGGCGGCGCTGTTCTTCGTGAACCTCTCGTTCACGGCGCGCTATCTCGGGCCGATCCCCTGGATCGCGCTGTCGACGCTTGAAGCGGCACTCGCGGCGGTCATGGCGGCGCCCATCGCCTGGGCATATCGGTGGATGCCTCGCATCGCTCCGGGCCCCTGGGCGCGCCTCGTGGCGCTTCCCGCGCTCGTGGCTGGGCTCTGGGTCGCGCGGGAGGAGCTCCTGGGCACGTTCCCCTATGGCGGGTTCCCGTGGGCACGACTGGGCGTCACACAGGCATCCTCCCCGCTCGCCGAGGTCGCGTCGTGGACGGGGATGAGCGGACTGTCGTTTCTGATCGTCTTCGCCTGTGCCGCGGCGATCGAGTACGGGCGCCGCGCCAGGCTCCGGTTCGCGGGCGATCTCCGCGGGCTCCTTCCCACCGCCGTTGCCCTTGCCGTCCTGCTTCTGACTCCGCAGTTCCCCACGACGGATGCCGGGACGATGCGGGTCGGATCCGTGCAGGGCAACGGCCCCGCCGGCTACTTCGACGCGCGACAGCCGTACGACGTCTTCCGCGCGCAACTCGCGGCGACACGCCCGCTCGAGGGCGAAGACCTCGACGTGCTCCTCTGGCCCGAGGGCGGCGTCGACGCCGACCCCACCCAGAACGCCTCGGTGGCCCGGGAGCTCGATGCCCTGGGCGAGCGCCTCGACACGCCCTTGCTGATCGGGGCGGTCACACAGCGAGGTGACGAGTACTTCAACTCCGCGCTCGTCTGGGAGCAGGGCGCCGACAATCCCGTCGCGACGTACGACAAGCGGCATCCGGTGCCGTTCGGCGAGTTCGTGCCCGACCGCTCGTTCTGGCGGCTGTTCGCTCCCGACCTCATCGACCTCATCCAGCGCGAGTACACGCCCGGCACGGCGACGCCGGCCGTTGACGTGGGCGGGGTTCCGGTGGGCCTCGCGATCTGCTTCGACGTCATCTACGACGATGTCATCCGTGATGGCGCACAGGCCGGCGCTCAGGTCTTCATGTTCCAGACGAACAATGCCGACTTCCGCGGCACCGACGAGAACCTGCAGCAGCTCGCCTTCGCGCGCATGCGCGCGATCGAGGCGGGCCGCTCGGTCGTCAACCTCTCGACGGTCGGCACGAGCCAGGTCATCGCCCCCGACGGTCACACGATCGACAGCCTGCCGGCCGATGAGCCGGGCGCCATGGTGACGACGGTGGAACTGCGCACCGGCCTCACACCGGCTGTCGTAGCGGGGGACGCCATCCAGACGGGTCTCGGGTGGGGGAGCGTCGTCGCTCTCGTACTGATCGGCGTCTGGGGACGGTTGCGCTCACGCCGCGCAGACACACCGCACGCGGGTACGACGAAGACGTCGGCCTCCGAAGAGCTCGGAGGCCGACGTCCGGGGATCGTCGAGGCGAAGCGCGGACTCAGGCGCTGAGTCGCGCCGAGTCCGTCGCGCCCCGGCGCGCACGCAGCAGCGCGAGGCGCTCTTCGAGGAGCTCCTCGAGCTCGGGGATGGTGCGGCGCTCCATCAGCATGTCCCAGTGGGTGCGGGCGACCTTGTCTCCCGAGTGATCGACCTCGACGACGGTGTCGCCGACCCGGAGCACGGCTTCCGCGCCACAGGTGCGGCACTCCCATGCCTCGGGGACCTCGGCGTCGGCCGCGAAGGTCAGAACCGTCTCGCGCGCGCACTGCGTGCAGACGTACGTGTGGTTGGCGCGCTCATGGAACACGACGCCTTCCTCGCTCTGTAGGCTGGAAGCGCCGAGTCGGATGCCGCGCAGGCTGCGATCTGCCATTGTGTGGTCCTCTCGTCTTGTCAGGTATAACGCGCTCAGCTGTGTGCATCATCCGAACGAGCGCCTGACGACGCCCTTTCACAGCCGATGCTCAGGCCGCTCGTCGTGGCCGCCTGAGATCGCGCGAAAGGTCAGATCTGGCGTGCGCGCACCGTCGCGAGCGCGATGTCCGCGCGATCGGTGACGAGGCCGTCGACTCCGGCATCCAACAGCGCTCGCATGCGTTCGGCATCGTTGACGGTCCAGACATGCACCTCGACATCGACGGCGTGCACGGCGCGCACGAGACGGGGCGTCACGATCCGCACAACGCCCGCCCGCTCGGGCACTTGAATCGCCTGCACACCCGCGAGCGCGCGAGCGACGAGGCCGCGGGAGCCCGTTGCGGCTGCGGCGAGGAGGCGCGCGATAGTCGCCTGGCCGGCTGACGTCGCCGGATCGCCGCCGGCGGCATGTGCGGCCTGCAGAGCACGCTGTCGACGACGGTCCGAGAAGCTCGTGATGAGGACGCGATCCGCGTGAGGGGCGATGATGCGGCCGAGTGGCAGCGCGGCATCCGCCGCCTTCACGTCCAGATTGAACCGCAGCGTCGGGAAAGCATCGAGCGCCTCGGCGGCGGTCACGAGTCCGCCGCGATCGGCCATCATCGCAGCGAGATCGGCATGCCGCACGTCCGCCACCGCCCGCGGATCTCCCGTGACGCGCGTGAGGTCCGCATCGTGGAAGAGCACGACGATGCCGTCGCTCGTGAGGTGGCAGTCGGATTCGACATACTCGGCGCCGACCGCGTGCGCCGCTGCAAAGGCGGCGAACGTGTTCTCGACGAAGCCGTCCACGTCGGGGGGCACGAATCCGCGATGTGCGAGGACGCGGGGCGCGCGGGCGCCGACGAACCAAGGGTGCGTCACGGGGTGGTGGCCGCGCCCTCGACGGGTGGTGCTGCCTCGGGCTCCGCTGCGCCGGCGGCGGCCTTCGGCGTCGCCGTAGCCACCCCGCCGGCGCCGGCAGCGAAGGCCGTTCCGATGCCCTTCATCGCCTCGGTGAACTCGCTCGGAATGATCCAGAGCTTGTTCGCGGCGCCGTCACCGATCTTCGGCAGGGTCTGAAGGTACTGGTAGGCGAGGAGTTTGTCGTCGGGCCGTCCGGCGTGAATCGCCTCGAAGACGTTCTGGATTGCGGTCGCTTCACCCTCGGCTCGCAGGATCGCAGCCTGCTTCTCACCCTCCGCGTTCAGGATCGCCGCCTGACGACGGCCCTCGGCTTCGAGGATCTGCGACTGCTTGGAGCCCTCGGCGGTGAGGATCGCGGCGCGGCGGTCACGCTCGGCTCTCATCTGCTTCTCCATCGAGTCCTGGATCGAGTGCGGCGGGTCGATCGCCTTGAGCTCGACGCGCGAGACGCGCAGCCCCCACTTGCCGGTCGCTTCGTCGAGGACCACTCGCAACTGACCGTTGATGTTGTCACGGCTCGTCAGGGCTTCTTCGAGGTTGAGCCCGCCGACCACATTGCGCAGCGTCGTCGTCGTGAGCTGCTCGACGGCCGAGAGGTAGTTGGCGATCTCGTACGTCGCGGCGCGGGCGTCGGTGACCTGGAAGTAGACCACCGTGTCGATCGAGACCACCAGGTTGTCCTCGGTGATCACGGGCTGAGGTGGAAACGAGACCACCTGCTCGCGCATGTCGACGAGCGGTCGCAGCCGATCGATGAACGGGACCAGCAGGTTCAAGCCGGGGGAGAGGGTGCGCTGGTAGCGCCCCAAGCGCTCGACGACGCCCGAATACGCCTGCGGGATGATCCGGATCGAGCGGAAGAGGACGACGATCACGAAGATCGCGATGACTACGAGCAGGACGATCACGAAGATCTGTCCCGCGAAGGCGCCGATGTCGACCATCAGTCGGAGCTCCTGTCGGTGGGGAGTGCGGACTCGGATGCCGCGGCGAGGGCCACCTCGACCATGGCGCCGCGCACGGCGGTGACGACGATGCGGTCGCCGACGGTGAGAGCGTCGCTGCCCGGGCCGCGCGCGACGGACCACAGTTCGCCGTTGTCGAGGCGGGCTGCGGCGACGTCTCCCGCGAAGGGCGCGGTGAGCCGTCCGCCGAGTCCCTGGATCGCATCGACGTTGGTCGGATGCAGGACGCTCGATCGATGCAGTGCGCGCTGCAGGAGCGGCCTGATTGTGAAGAGGAGGAGAGCCGAGATCGCTGCGGCGGCGAGCACCTGGAGCCACCAGGCACCGCCGAGGAGGTTCACACCCAGACCGCCGATGAGGGTGCCGCCGGCGAGCATCAAGAAGGTGAACTCGAGCGTCAGCAGCTCGACGATCACGAACACGAGGGCGAGAACGAGCCAGACGATCCACATGTACTGCGTCAGATCCGGCAACATCGCTCCGCTCCTTCAGCGCCCTGTCTGCACCCTAACATTCCCGGCGGACACGGGGCCTGGCTGTAGGGTCGAAGCGCCGCCGAGCGCTGCGCCCGGCCCCCGATTCACCGCAGGAGTCTCATGTCCCAGCCCATTCCCTCCGGCTCTCTCACCGGGCGGACCGCCCTCGTCACGGGATCGTCCCGCGGCATCGGCGCCGACACCGCCTCTTACCTCGCGCAGGCCGGCGCCAACGTGGTCATCAACTACCGCAACAAGGCTCCCCGCGCCGAGAAGCTCGCGACGCAGCTGCGCGAGCTCGGCGTCGAGGTGCTCGTCGTAGGCGCGGATCTAACCGACCCGGCATCCGTAGCTGACATGATGGCGCAGGTGAAGGACACGTTCGGCACGCTCGATCTTCTGGTGCTCAATGCTTCCGGTGGCATGGAGAGCGGCATGGGGGAGGACTACGCGCTCGTCCTCAACCGCGACGCGCAGTTGAACGTCCTGGATGCCGCGCTGCCGCTGCTCCATGACGGCTCGCGGGTCGTGTTCGTGACGAGCCATCAGGCGCACTTCATCCGCACGACGCCGACGATGCCCGAGTACGAGCCCGTCGCCCTCTCCAAGCGCGCCGGTGAAGACGCGCTCCGTGAGCGCATCCCCGCGCTCACGGAGGAGGGCATCGACTTCGTCGTCGTCTCCGGCGACATGATCGAAGGCACGATCACGGCGACGCTGCTGGAGCGCGCCAACCCCGGCGCCATCTCCGAGCGCCGCGAATCGGCGGGCAAGCTGTACAACGTCGCGGAGTTCGCCGCCGAGGTCGCCCTCGCCGCCGTCGAGCCGATCCCGCAGGACAACACGCGCCTCGTCGGAGATGTGAGTTCGTTCGGCGGCGAGTGAGCCTCGGCATCCCGCAACGAAGAAGCTCCCCGTGGCCGAACCGGTCGCGGGGAGCTTCTTCGTAGAGATGTTACGGGTACGTCGTCCTACTTGCCGAACGAGAACGCGCGGAAGATCTGGATGATGCCCATCACGACTGCCGAGATTCCGAGCAGCCACCACAGCACCAGCGCACCCCAGATGGGCGAGAAGAGCAGCGTGACACCCGCGATCAGCGAAATGATCGCGTAGAAGATCGTCCAGCCGCGCGACGGGGCCAGATCCAGCGTCGACAGCGAGACGACGCCCTCGATGATCCACATGATGCCGACGAGGATGCCGAGGAATGCGGCGAGCCAGACGGCCGTCGCGCCGAGGTTCGTGAAAGCGACGATACCGGCGATGATGAACAGCACACCGAGCAGGACATGGCCGATGCGGGACCATCCGCCCTTGCCCGCTGCGAAGATGCCGAGACCGGCATATACCAGTCCGGCCGCGATCGCGTAGATCGCGATGATGGCGGCGACGACCATGGCGGTCTTGCCGGGCCACACGAGGATCAGGATGCCGAGGATGAGCGACAGAACGCCCCCGACACCGAGAGCGGTGCGG
>QFPD01000271.1 GCA_003248845.1 Microbacterium sp.
ACGGTCAACGTGTCGACGATGTCGGCGATCGTCGCCGCGGCGACCGGCATCCCGGTCGTCAAGCACGGCAACCGTGCGGCGAGTTCGTCGTCGGGCTCGTCCGATGTGCTGGGGGCTCTCGGGATCGACCTGACGCTGTCGCCGGAACGCGTCTCCGAAATCCTCGCCGAGGCGGGCATCACCTTCGCCTTCGCCTCGGCCTTCCACCCCGGTTTCCGCCACGCGGGGCCGACGCGGTCAGAGCTCGGCGTGCCGACTGTGTTCAACTTCCTGGGTCCGCTGTGCAACCCCGCCCGCGCCGAGGCCAACGCGGTCGGTGTCGCGAGTCTCGACCGCGTCCCGCTCATCACGGGTGTCTTCCAGACGCGCGGTGCGACCGCTCTGGTCTTCCGCGGCGACGACGGCCTCGACGAGCTGACGACGACGGGCCACAGCCGCGTGTGGGAGGTCAGCCGAGGCGATGTGCACGAGCACGATCTGGACCCCCGTGACCTCGGCATCCCGCTCGCCGACATCGACGATCTGCTCGGAGGCGACGCGGTCCACAACGCCGAGGTGGTCCGCCGCGTGCTCGCGGGCGACACCGGCCCGGTGCGCGACATCGTCCTGCTGAATGCCGCGGCGGGGATCGTCGCGTACGAGCTGTTCCGGGATGCCTCGCAGGTGCAGCGCCCCATCGTCGAGCGGATGTCGGACGCTCGGGACCGAGCCGCCGCAGCGATCGACGACGGCGCGGCCGCGAGCGTTTTGGATCGGTGGGTCGAGGCGACCACCCGCACCGTGGCCTGACCGCACCGCGGCGGCGGAGTTTTCTCCGGCTTCAGCCCTGGTGAGGGTGCCGAACCGAGCGCTACGGTGAGGAACGATCCCGGCACCTCCAGGAAGGAACGCCCCCCATGTCCGAAGCAGTGGTCACCTCCGACACCATCGAACCCCCGCAGAAGAAGGTCGGTTTCGTCAAGGCCGCCGGCGTCCTCGGCATCCTCGGCGGCGTCGCGCTGATCGTCGTCGGCGTCGTCGTCTGGGTCATGGTGTCCAGTCAGCTGCGCGCCGAGAACATCACGGTTCCCGACGACGCGATGGCTTTCCAGGGCCAGACCGTCGCCGGTCCCTTCACCGCGTACGTGCAGGCCGACATCATCCAGCACCACGCCCTCAAGATCTCGGGGGGCAAGACGTATGCCGAGCTCGCGCAGGACGACCCGGTGCGCGTCACCATGATGAACGCGTCGTTCCTGCGGACGTCGCTGTTCACCTCGGTCGTATCGTTCGGCGTCGCCGCGTTCGCGATCGGTATCGGCATCCTCTCGATCCTGTTCGGTGCGGCGCTGACCCGGCTCGCCTCGGTGCCGGTCGTCGTCAGACGGTCGACCGTCACCAGCTCCTGACCGCCGAACGGGCTCGCGCGCAAGCGCGGGCCCGTTCCGGCGTCTGGCGGCATAGCCCATGGATCCCACCGACGCGCTCATCGAGATCGCCACGCTGCTCGAACGCGAGCGCGCGTCGCGGTATCGCTCGAAGGCGTTTCGCACCGCCGCCGCGGCGATCGCCGGGCTGAGCGCGGACGAGCTCGCGGATGCCGCGGGGCTCCGACGACGCGCCGGGATCGGGGACTCCTCGTTCGCCGTCATCCAGGAGGCGCTGGCGGGCGACGTGCCGCGCTATCTCGCCGAGCTGCGTGCTCGGTACGCACCTGCCCCGTCGGCGCTCCGCGGCCTCCTCCGCGGAGACCTGCACTGCCACTCGAACTGGTCGGACGGGACGACCTCCATCGAGGACATGGTCGGGGCGGCCCGCGCGCTCGGGCACGAGTACCTCGCCCTGACCGACCATTCACCGCGGCTGCGCGTTGCGAACGGACTCTCGCCGGAGCGACTGCGGGAGCAGCTCATCGAGGTCGCCGGGTTCGCGGGCGACGGCTTCACGCTGTTGAGCGGTATCGAGGTGGACGTGCTCGAGGGCGGAGATCTCGATCAGGAGGACGCGCTGCTGGCGGATCTCGACGTCGTCGTCGCCTCGGCGCATTCGAAGCTCCGGATGGACCCCGCACCGATGACACGCCGGCTCGTCGCTGCGGCATCCCACCCGCGCGTCGACGTGCTCGGTCATGTCACGGGTCGGCTGATCGCGGGGGATCGCGGGACGCGGCCGCCGTCGCAGTTCGACGCGCGGGCGGTCTTCGACGCCTGCGCTCAGCATGGCGTCGCGGTCGAGATCAATGCGCGACCCGAGCGCGAGGACCCACCCGACGACCTCATCGCGCTGGCGCTGGACATCGGATGCCTCTTCTCGATCGACTCCGATGCGCACGCGCCCGGTCAGCTCGGTCTGCTCGATGAGGGCGCCGCGCGCGCGGAGCGGGTGGGAGTGCCTCCCGAGCGGATCGTCACGACGTGGCCGCTCGACCGGCTGCGCGCGTGGACGCACCGTGATCGCTGACGTCTCGGGTGTTGGCGGTGGCGTCGGTGCTCTCGGTGGTCTCGGTGGTCCCGGCGTCAGGCGCGCGAGGAAATTGCCGTCACGGCGCGATCGAGTGAGGCGCCGAGTCCCCAGCGCTCCGCGACCGCGCTGACCGCGGTCGCTTCGGGTGCGCGCAGCCGTGCGGAAACGGCTGGGAGGTCGAGGGTGCGCACGACCTCGACCACGGTCGGCGCGACGTCGAGGTAGTCGGAGGCGGCGAGGATCTTGGCCCGGACGCCGGCGGTCATGCCCGTGCCAGAGGCCGCGGCAGCCCGGAGGCCGGCGAGATCGCCGTGCTCCTTCAGGAGGCTCGCGGCGGTCTTCTCCCCGATGCCGGCAACCCCGGGCAAGCCGTCGGACGCGTCACCCCGGAGGGCGGCGAAGTCCGCATACTGGGCGGGCAGAACGGCGTACTTCGAGACGACCGCTGCTTCGTCGAGGACCTCGAGGTTGCTCATGCCCTTGCCGGTATAGATGACGCGCACGCCCCGCTCGTCATCGACCAGCTGGAAGAGGTCGCGATCACCCGTGACGACATCGACGGGAGCGGATGCTTGCGCCGCAAAGCTCGCGATGACGTCGTCGGCCTCGTGAGCGGCGACGCCGACGATGGGGATGCCGATCGCTTCGAGCTCGGCACGAATCACGGGGATCTGCGCCTCGAGCGGGTCGGGCACCTCTTCGACGTCGGGCGCTCCGGCGACGACCTCGACCACGCGGTGGGCCTTGTAGCTCGGGATGAGGTCGACGCGCCACTGCGGTCGCCAGTCATCGTCCCAGCACGCGACGACGTGCGTCGGCTCGTACGTCGTGACGAGCTCGTACTTCACTCGGTCGCCGGAACGCTACCCGCCGGGGCTGGGCTTCTCTCGGCGCGTCCCTTCCGCGCGCCTCACCACACGATTTCGAATATCGCCCTTGCGGGCGGAGGTGCG
>QFPD01000272.1 GCA_003248845.1 Microbacterium sp.
CATGCGGCGTCGGTGACGGGGATCAGCCCGCGCTCACCACACCTGCGAGTGCATCATGCAGTTCCTGAGCCTCTGCGTCGTTGACCGACACGACGAGACGCCCTCCCCCTTCAAGAGGCACTCGCACGATGATGAGCCGACCCTCCTTCACGGCCTCCATAGGTCCGTCTCCGGTACGCGGCTTCATGGCTGCCATGGCTGGCTCCCTCTTCTCATCGGACAACACGACAAGTTTATCGGGTCCCTGCGACGCTCGGTGTCATCCCGGGAAACCGTCGTGCCATCCGATCAGGGGATCTGCGTGAAAGTGGTGCCCTGGACGAGCATCTGATCGATCCACCACCACTGCCCGAGAACCCCGACCGCAAGCACCGCGAGACGCCAGCTCGTGCGTCGCGGCACCGCGAGCGCGCCGGCCAGCGGCGCGAGCGGAAAGAGGAGTCGGAAGATGCTCGACTGCGGAAAGAACACGAGCAGCAGGTAGATGAGATAGCTCGCCGACCACAGTCGGATCTCGACGCCCAGCCGCCGCATGTGCGGCTCGAACAGCAGGACCGCAGCGGCGGCCGCGATCACGAGGGCGAGCGCGACGTACCCCCAGACCTCGGGAAGCCCCCAGACGCGGAACCAGATGGCGGATGCCTGGACGAAACCCGAGAACGGCACGAAGCCGCCCTCTTCGTTGGTCCAGCCTCGACGCCACGACAGCTCCGTCTCCATGTACGCGGACGGGTCACCCGTGGCGACCCCCGCGATCACCTGCCACGCGAAGCCGAGGGCAGCGGCAAGGAGGCCCGCGCACACGACGTGCACGATCTCGACCGCGGGCAGCGGGTCGGTGCGCCGCCGTACCCACCGCACGACGCCGTACCCGGCGAGCATCAGGGCGAACGCGAGCACGCCGGGACGCGTGAAGGCGAGGAGCGGCAGCAGCAGGTACAGCCAGGCGAACCGACGCCGCACGACGACGAGGAGAGCCAGGAACAACCAGAGGAGGAACAGGCTCTCGGCGTAGCCCATCTGGAAGAGCGCTGCCAGCGGACCCGCGGCGACGAAAGCCGTCGCCCACAGTGCTGCCGCATCGTCGATGCGCGCGCGCAGCAGGTGGAACAGCACAAGACAGGCGAAGTACCCCGCGACGACGGACACCGTGATCGCCGCGAGCGGGTACTGACCGCCGAGGACGACCGACAAGGCCCACGACAGCGCGGGATACAGCGGCATGAACGCCCATGCGTTCTGCGTGACGTCGCCCGCAGCGTCCAGCGGGAGGTCCACCGGATAGCCCGCCGTCCCGACGACCCAATACCACTGGCCGTCCCAGCGCATCGCGAGCGACCCGATCGTCGCCTCGGTGCCGGTCGCCCGGGTTGCGATGCCCGCGCCGACCGCGAGGAAGATCGTCGTGACGATGCGTGCCGCGAGGTAGATCGCTGCGATCGCGATCGCCGGGCGGAGCGTGAGCCGGAGCGCACCGAGGCGGACGACGACCCGCCCCCGCGCCGGCTCGAGTCGAGCGTCGACGGGCGTCGTCATGGAACCGTCAGCCACGCCCGCAGACCCTGCTCGACGGCTTCGATCTGGCGGAACGACACGCGCTCCTCGTCGTGGTGCGCAAGGCTCGGGTCGCCCGGGCCGTAGTTCACCGCGGGCACACCCATCGCCGCGAAGCGCGCGACATCCGTCCAGCCGTACTTGGGCCGCGGTTCGGCGCCGACGGCCGCGAGGAATTCCTGCGCGAGCGGGGCATCGAGACCCGGACGGGCGCCCGCAGCGCCGTCGACGACCTCGACCTCGAAGCCGTCGAACACTTCGCGCACGTGCGCCTCCGCCTCGGCGAGCGTACGGCTCGGCGCGAAGCGGAAATTGACCTCGACCTCGCAGAGGTCGGGGATGACGTTGCCTGCCACACCGCCGGAGATGCGGACCGCGTTGAGTCCCTCGCGGTAGACGAGACCGTCGACGGCGATCTCGCGGGGGCGGTACTCCGCGAGGCGTCCGAGGATCGGCGCGGCACGGTGGATCGCGTTGTCCCCCATCCACGCGCGGGCGGCGTGCGCGCGTGCGCCGTGGGTGCGCACGACGGCGCGGAGCGTCCCGTTGCATCCCCCCTCGACCTGCCCGTTGGACGGTTCGCCGAGAATCGCGAAGTCGCCTGCGAAGAGGTCCGGCCGCGTGCGGGCGAGGATCGTGAGGCCGTTGCGCGCGGAGTCGACTTCTTCGTTGTCGTACCACATCCAGGTGATGTCGACCCGCGGATCTGAGAGCTCGGCGGCGAGCTTCAGCTGCACCGCGGTGCCGCCCTTCATATCGACGGTCCCGCGCCCCCAGAGGAACGGCTCGCCGTCCACGTCGACGTCACGCGTCGGCAGATTGCGGTTGATCGGCACGGTGTCGATGTGCCCCGCGATCACCACGCGCTGCGCGCGGCCGAGGTGCGTGCGCGCGACGATCGTGTTGCCCTCTCGGTGCACGTCCAGATGGTCGAGCGGATCGATCTCGGCGAAGATCGCGTCGGCGAGGGATACCTCATCACCCGACACGCTCGGCATGTCGCAGATCGCACGCGTGAGGTCGACGGAGGAAGAGCGGAGGTCGAGGCGCGCCATGGCGTCGAGTCTAGCCAGCGCGCGGGCGCGCTTCCCGGCGCCGGTACCCTGGAGGCATGACCGAACAGCGTTGGATCTGGGCCGCGGGCCTTGCCACCACGGCCGCAGACGGCACCGTCCTGGACACCTGGTTTCCCGCCCTCGAGACCGGCCGCGCCCCTGAGGTGCCCGACACCTCCGCGCTCGATGCGCAGGCGGGTAGCGACGAGCGCCGCGAGGTCACGATCGACGTGGTCGTCGTGGAGATCGACCTCGATGCCCCACCGCAGGCCACCAGCGACGCCTACCTGCGCCTGCACGCGCTCTCCCACCTGCTGGTCGCGCCCAACGAGGTCAACCTCACCGGCATCTTCGCACACCTCCCGAACGTCGCGTGGACCAATGCCGGGCCCGTCCACCCCGAGACCTTCGCGCGCTTGCGTCCCCGGCTGCAGCGCGCCGGCATCCAGCTGCAGGGGCTCGACAAGTTCCCCCGCCTCACCGACTACGTCGTGCCCGCCGGGGTCCGTATCGCCGACGCCTCGCGTGTGCGGCTCGGCGCGCACCTCGCCCCCGGGACGACGGTCATGCACGAGGGATTCGTCAACTTCAATGCCGGCACCCTCGGCGCGTCGATGGTCGAGGGCCGGATTTCGCAGGGCGTGACCGTCGGCGACGGGTCCGACATCGGCGGCGGCGCCTCGTTCGGGAGGACGATCTTCGAGCCGGCGGTGACGTACAGGCCGGCCTCGACGATGCAGTCGTCGCCGAGCGAGATCCCGATTCCGGCGT
>QFPD01000021.1 GCA_003248845.1 Microbacterium sp.
AGGAGCGTGCGGGCGAGTTGGCGCAGGCCCGTCTCGGCGAGCTCGAGAGCGCGCGTGCGGTCCTCGGGGTCGACGACGACCGCCGTCCGCGACGCGAGGATGCGCACCGGCGCGCCCGCGGGGAGAGCCGCACGGTACGCCTCGACGATCGGCAGCTGCAGGGTGTGCAGCGGGGCCTCCGGTCCCGCGTCGCCGCGCGGCTGGGTGCGCGAGAGCAGCAGCCCGTCACCGCGCTCGCCGGCGCGGCGCCCGCCGTCCACGGAGAAGGTCGCCTGCCAGATGCGCTCACCGAGGTCGCCGGCAGCCGGATAGATCTCCGACGCCGTACCGCGGATGCCGCGACCGGCGAGCGCGTCGAGGAGCACCTCGAAGTGCTCGGCGAAGACCTCACGGCGGCGATCCGAGTCACGCCCGAACGCCGCGAACGACGACGGCGTGCCGCCGGTCGCGAGCCCCAGCTGCACGCGCCCTCCGCTCAGCTGGTCGAGCACGACGGCATCCTCCGCGACGCGGAGGGGGTCGTCGAGTGGCAGAGTGACGACGCCCGTCGCGAGGGCGATGCGGGTCGTCCGCGCTGCCGCCGCCGCGAGCAGCACGAAGGGCGAGGGCAGGCCGCCCTCATCGGCGCCGAAATGGTGCTGCGCGATCCACGCCGAGGCGAACCCGCTGCGCTCGGCCTGATCGATCTGCTCGAGTGCGAACCGGTAACGGTCCGCAGCGGGGGCGTCTTCGAGGAGGCGCGTGAAGAACCCGAGTCGGGGGCCGGTCATACGGATACCTCTTCCTTGCGGTCGTCGAGATGGGGTTCGGGGGCGCGGAGCGACCCCCCGGGGATCGCCGCGAGCAGCTCCTTGGTGTACACGTGCTGCGGGTCGTCGAACACCGCCTGCGCCGCCCCGTGTTCGACCTGACGGCCACGCTGGAGCACCGACACGGTGTCGGAGATCTGTCGGGCAGCGCCTCGTTGAACGTGAGTGAGAGCTTCTCGCCGTCCTTCTCACGGATGCCGTCGGAGCCGAGCGTCCAACCGGCCTCGTCGAGGAGCTTCGCCGCCTTGTCCGGATCGTAGGTGTAGTAGCTGGAGGTGTCGACGTAACCGAGCGCCGTCTTGGCGAGCGCACCGGTGGCGAGCGGGTAGTTCGCGGTGAAGAGGGTGTCGACGATCTTCTGCCGGTCGATGCCCGCGATGATCGCCTGGCGCACGCGCACGTCCTCGAGCCGCGGCTCACGGAAGCGGAAGCTCAGCCCGTTGTTGACGCCGTTCGTGGCGGCGGCGTGCAGTGACAGACCGCCGGCTGCGAACTGGGCCTCGTCCGGAGCCGGGATGCCGCGCGCGATGTCGGCCTGCCCGGCGACGACGGTGCCGATACGCACACTGTTCTCGGCGGCGACGATGTAGTCGATGCCGTCGAGGTAGGCGGCGCCCTGGTGTTCCAGCGACGGCGGCGCCCAGTCGTAGTCCGCACGCGCCGTGACGCTCGTCTTCGTGCCGATCTCCTCACCGGAGACCACGAACGGGCCGCTGCCGATGATGTCCTTCGCGTTGCCGGGGCCGAAGCCTTCGCTCGCGCGATCCAGCGTGGCATCCGAGAGCAGACCGGAGTTGATCGTCGACACCGCCTGCGCGAAGCCCGGCGACGGCGCGGTGAAGCGGAAGACGACCGTGTCGTCGTCCACGACCTCGCCGTGGTCGTAGTTGTTGATCGCCTCGGAGACAGGCAGGGCGCGGTTCGTGTCGCCCTTGCCGTACAGGTCGAGGTTCTTCACGACGTTCGCAGCGGTGAGCTTCGTGCCGTCGGAATAGGTGACGTCGGTGCGCAGGTCGAACGTGTACTCGGTGGCATCGTCGTTGACCGTGTAGTCCGTGGCGATCCAGGGCTCGAGCTCGAGCGTGTCGGGGTTCTGGTACAGCAGGCGGTCGGTGATGTTGTTGACGATTCCGCCGTTCGGGTAGAAGCCCGCGGACGGCGGGTAGAGCGTCGTCCATGTCTGCGGCTCAAGGTAGCTGAGCGTGCCGCCCTGCTGCGGCGCGGCGTCGGTCTCGGACGCGGCGGGCGTCGAGGTGCCGGAGGCGCAGCCGGCGACGAGGGCGACGACGGCGACGGCGGATGCCGCGACCAGCGCCGTGCGGGTGAAGCGGGACATGAGTGTCTCCTGGGAATCCGGTGGTGCTGTGGAAGGGATGCCTCAGCCCACCACCTGCCGCGGCACGCCGCCAATCCGGGGTCACACGACGTAAGCGGATGTCACGGAACGTAAGAATCCCCGCTCGCGGGAACATCTTTCCCGCGAGGGTGCACTCGTTTCCCGCGAGGGTGCACTCAGTCGCGCGTCAACAGCGCAACGGGGTAGTCCGCGAGAACGGTGGCGAGAGGAGCGACACCACCCGCGACCACGCGGCCGGTGAGCGCGTCGCGCCACCGCGCAGCATCGCCGCCCGGGAACATGACAGCGGCGTCCTGCCATCCGCCCCGCGCGGCGAGGCCGACCGGCAGACGCGTCGCGACGGCGATCGCTCCGCCGCGGTCGAACGCGAGCGCGTGGGAGGCCGCGGCACCGACCGTCTCCAGCGGCGTGTAGCGGGTGAAGAGTTCGGGGCGATCGCGGCGGAGGCGCAGCACGCGGGAGACGAGGAGGAGCTTGGCGGCCCCGGCGTCGTCTCCCGTCGCCTCGACGTCCGGCATCCACCCCCCGTCGATGCGCTGCAGGAGCGCTCTCCGGGCGTCGTAGTCGACCGGGCGGCGGTTGTCGGGGTCCACCAGGGAGAGATCCCACAGCTCGGTGCCCTGGTAGACGTCCGGAACGCCCGGACCGGCGAGCTGCAGCAGCTTCGCCGAGAGGGCGTTCACGCGACCCGGCGCGGCGATCGCCGCGACCACACGCTCGACGATCTCGCGCGCAGGTCCGAAGGCGGCGTCGATGAGCGCGCCCACGCGCGCTTCGAAGATCGGCTCGGGGTCTTCCCAGCTGGTGCCGACGGCGCTCTCGCGCGCGGCCTTCTCGGCGTACGCATGCAGGCGCTCGGGGAGGGCAGGATCGTCCGACCACGCGCCGACGACGGCCTGCCAGAGCAGATTGTCGAGCGCGCCGTCGCCCGTTGCGGCGATCGCGCGGAGGTCGCGGAGGGCCTGGGCCCACATCTCCGCCTTCTCGGCGAGCACGGCGAGGCGAGCGCGAACGTCTTCGGAGCGCTTCGTGTCGTGCGTCGTGAGCGTCGTCATCGCGCGGGGCCACGCCGCTTGCCGCGTCGCGAGGGCGTCATGGAACGACGCGGGGGTGCGGGAGAACTGCGACGGGTCGCCGCCGACCTCGGTCAGCGACGTGAGGCGACCGTAGCGGTAGAACGCGCGATCCTCGACGCCCTTCGCCATGACGGGTCCGGTGGTCTGCATGAAGCGCCGTGCGAAGGCGCCGTGCGGGCGCCGGCGGATGAGGCGCGCGGCCGAGGCGAGGGCGAGATCCAGATCGGGGCGGCGGGCGGATGCCGCGTCGACGGCAGCCGCGAGGTGATCCGCGCCCGCGGGGAGGTAGGCGCGGTAGACACCGAAGGCGGCGAGAAGTTCCGCGATCGCCTCGCGCGCCTCGTCATCGTCCTCGAAGGCGCTTCCCTCGCCGTCGGGGATCTCGCGGATGATGCGGCCGACCTCGGCCGCCTGCGAGGTGTCGGCGATGGTGCGCTTCGTGTCGGCGATGAGATCGTGCCAGTCGCTGGCGGCGCCGCGAGCGAAGGCATCAGCGAGGGTCAGCGGCCGTTCTCCGTCAGGGTCGGTCAGCACCCGATCGATCTCGCCGAGCGCGTCGTAGCCCGTCGTCCCGTTCGTCGCCCACCAGCCGGGCAGCTCCTCACCGGGCTCGAGGATCTTCTCGACGACGACGTACCCCGTCCCGCCCGCCGAGGGTGCACTCGTTCCGCCCGAGGGTGCAGCAAAACAGCTGCTCAGCCGGTCGAGGTAACCACCCGGGTCGGCGAGACCGTCGGGGTGGTCGATGCGCAGTCCGTCGACGAGTCCTTCGCGAATCCAGCGCGTCACTTCGACGTGCGACGCGGCGAACACCGCGGGGTCCTCCACGCGCACGCCGGCGAGCGAGGTCACGGTGAAGAAGCGGCGGTAGTTCAGGAGCTGTGCCTCCCGCCGCCAGAAGCAGAGCTCCCAATGCTGCCTCGCGAGCACGTCGCGAACGGCGGCGGCATCCGTCGTCGCCTGCAGCGGCGCCGTGCCCGGGGCGAGCGGCAGCGTGAGATCGAAGTACGTGGCGGTCCCGAACGGCGCCGGTGCACCCTCGCGTGGAACGAGTGCACCCTCGCGTGAAACGAGTGCACCCTCGCGTGAAACGAGTGCACCCTCGCGTGAAACGAGTGCACCCTCGGCGGGCGGCGCGACCCCGATCTCGCCGCGCGCGAGCACCTCGTCGAGTTCCCCACCGAGGACCGGCAGCCGCACGCGGCCGCCGCCGTATCGCCAGTCGATGTCGAACGCGTCGGCGTGGCGCGACGTCTCGCCGTGGGTGAGCACGTCCCACCACCACGGATTCTCCGCGGGGGTCGCGACGCCCTGGTGGTTGGGGACGATGTCGACCAGGATGCCGAGGCCCGCCGCCCGCGCGGCGGTGGAGAACCGTGCGAGACCGGGTGCGCCCCCGCGGTCCTCGTCGACGCGCGTGGGGTCGACGACGTCGTACCCGTGCGCCGATCCCGATGCGGCCTGCAGGATCGGGGAGAGGTACGCCCAGTCGACGCCGAGGTCGCGCAGATACGGCACGACCGCCGCCGCGGCATCCAGGTCGAACTCCGCGCGCACCTGCAGGCGATAGGTCGAGGCGGGCGCACTCCCCCGTTGACGGATCACGGGGATCAGTGGGCCAGTTCGGCCTGCGGGGCGGGCGCCGGGACGATGTCGATGGGCGTCGTCAGCGCCGCGAGCGACGCGGCGACCGAGTGATCCACCTCGGGCACGTCGGGCTCATGCTGACACAGCACCATGAGCGACCGCGCCGCAACGTCGACCGTGTCGCCGCCGTGCAACGAGGATTCGTCCGCACGCTCCCCCGCCGTGTCGACGAGCACCTCCCACTCGGGGCTGAACTCCGCCTTCGGGATCGTGAACTGCACGTCGTCGTCGCCGGCGTTGAACAGCACGAAGAAATGCTCGTCGTGGATCTCCTGCCCCCGGCGGTCCCGCTCACGGATACCGTCGCCGTTCAAGAACACGCCGATCGCGCGGCCGAAGCCCGAGTCCCAGTCATCCGGCTGCATCTCGGTGCCGTCGGGCCGCAGCCACGCGATGTCGGGGACGGGCGCCCCCGCCTCACGGCGCACAGGGCGGCCGTTGAAGAACCGGCTGCGCCGGAAGGTCGGGTGCTCGCGCCGCAGGCGCGTGAGCGCGGCCGTGAACTCGATCAGCGGCTGGTCGACGTGCTCCCAGTCCACCCACGTGATCTCATTGTCCTGCGCGTAGCCGTTGTTGTTGCCGCCTTGCGTCCGGCCGAGCTCGTCGCCGTGGGCGATCATCGGCACGCCCTGGCTGATCAGCAGCGTCGCGAGGAAGTTCCGCTGCTGGCGTGCGCGAAGCTTGAGGATCTCCGGGTCGTCGGTCGGGCCTTCGACGCCGCCGTTCCACGAGCGGTTGTGCGACTCCCCGTCGTTGCCGTCCTCGCCGTTGGCGTCGTTGTGCTTCTCGTTGTACGAGACGAGATCTCGGAGCGTGAAGCCGTCGTGGGCGGTGACGAAGTTGATGGATGCCACGGGCCGTCGCCCGTCGTGCTCGTAGAGATCGGCTGAGCCGGTGAGGCGCGATGCGAACTCGCCGAGGGTCGACGGCTCGCCGCGCCAGAAGTCGCGGACCGTGTCGCGGTACTTGCCGTTCCACTCCGTCCACTGCGGCGGGAAGTTGCCGACCTGGTAGCCGCCGGGACCGATGTCCCACGGCTCGGCGATGAGCTTGACCTGACTGATCACCGGGTCCTGCTGCACGATTTCGAAGAACGCGGCGAGCTTGTCGACCTCGTAGAACTCACGCGCGAGCGTCGCCGCGAGATCGAACCGGAAGCCGTCGACGTGCATCTCGAGCACCCAGTACCGGAGCGAGTCCATGATGAGCTGCAGCGTGTGCGGGTTGCCGACGTTCATGCTGTTGCCGGTGCCGGTGTAGTCGGTGTAGTACCGCTTGTCGTCCTGCTCGAGGCGGTAGTAGGCCTCGTTGTCGATGCCGCGCATCGACAGGGTCGGGCCCATGTGGTTGCCCTCGGCGGTGTGGTTGTACACGACGTCGAGGATGACCTCTATTCCCGCCGCGTGCAGCGCCCGCACCATTCCCTTGAACTCCTGCACCTGCTGCCCGCGCTGGCCGGCCGAGGAGTACGTGTTCTGCGGGGCGAGGAACGCGATCGTGTTGTAGCCCCAGTAGTTCGTCAGCCCCTTCTCCTGAAGCGTGGAGTCGTTGACGAACTGGTGCACAGGCATGAGCTCGATCGCGGTGACCCCGATGCGCTTGAGGTGCTCGATGATCACGGGGTGCCCGATCGCACTGTACGTGCCGCGGATCTCTTCGGGAATGTCGGGATGCCGCTCGGTGAGGCCCTTCACGTGCGCCTCGTAGATGACCGTCTCGGCGTACGGGGTCTTCGGCAGGCGGTCGCCCGCCCAGTCGAAGTAGGGATTGACGACGACTCCCTTCATCATGGAGCTCGCGGAGTCGTCGTCGTTGCGCGAGTCGGGATCGCCGAATGTGTACCCGAAGACCGACTGGTTCCAATCGATCTGTCCCTCCACGGCCTTCGCATAAGGGTCGAGCAGGAGCTTGTTCGGGTTGAACCGAAGCCCGTTCGCCGGGTCGTTCGGGCCGTATACGCGATAGCCGTAGCGCGTGCCGGGCTGGACCGTCGGCAGGTAGGCGTGCCAGACGTGCGCGTCGACGTCGCGGAGTTCGACGCGCGTCTCCTTGCCCCGATCGCCGAAGAGGCACAGCTCCACCTTCTCGGCGCCTTCGCTGAACAGCGCGAAGTTCGTGCCGCTGCCGTCGAAGGTCGCCCCCAGCGGGTACGCGGATCCGGGCCATACCTGCATGTGGAGCCTCCCGTGTCGTCTGACGATCAGCCTAGAGCGTGCACGTTTCCGGCCGATATCGAGGTGCAGGGGTAGACGGCTGATGCCGGGTGCGATAGGGAGTCCTGAGCCTCAGCGACCCAGCAGCTCCAGCTGCTCGTCGAGGTAGTCGGCGAGCGGACGAGTGACCCCCGTCGGACTCCAGCGCACGTGCACGACGCCCGCGATGAGCGACAGCGGGCCGGAGACGCCGCCCCGCGCGACCTCGTCCACGTCGATCGGCAGGGCGCCGAGATGGACGACCTCTCCGTCGGCGAAGCCGCCCCGCGCCGCAGCCGCGGCGCGCTCCGAGCGCTCCCGCTGCGCGTGAGCGGTGTAGCCGCGCGGCACCTCGGCGCGCGCGCGGAGGACTTCACCGGTCGCCCAGACCTCGGCATCCCCGATGAGGAGCACCCCGACGTGCCATGCCTCGCCGACCGGGACGATGCGCGGCGCGCGCCCGAAGCCGAGGAGCCTCCTCGTGTGCGCCCAGTCGCCGAGGCGTTCGCGCGGCGCTCCGGCGAGCCGCCGCCGCGCGCCGGCGAGCAGCGCGTCAACGCGCGCCCTCACGGCGCCAGGCGCGGTCCGGGCCGCACCGTGAGGTCGGTGATGACGGCGTCCCTCGGCAGATCGATCGCGGTCAGCACGGCCGTCGCGACCGAGGCGGGGTCGATCCACCGATCGGCGTCGTACGCGGCACCCTCCTGCGCGTGCACCTTCTCCTGCATGGGCGTCGCGGTACGACCGGGGTACACCGTCGTGACCCGGACCCCGTGCGCGGCCTCCTCCCCTCGCAGCGCGTCGGCGAGTGCTTTGAGGCCGTGCTTGGATGCCGCGTACGCCGCCCAGTCCGGATGCGCATTCAGCCCCGCGCCCGAGTTGATGAACACGACCTGTCCGCGCGCACGACGCACGCGCGGCAGGAGGAGCCGGGTGATCTCGGCGGGGGCGACGAGGTTCACGGCGAGCTGCTGCGTCCACGCGGCGACGGGGAGATCGGCGACGCGGCCGAGCTCGACGATGCCGGCGGCGTGGATCAGGTTGTCGAGCGTGTCGGGCAGTGAGGCGGTGGCGTGCACCGCCGCGGCGAGCGCGTCGGGCCGGGCGAGATCGGCGACGATCGGGACGCTGCCCGGGAAGACGCGGGCGAGGTCGTCGGCGCGCTTCGCATCGCGCACGACGAGGACGAGTCGGTCACCGCGCGCGGCGAGCCGTTCGGCGACGAGGCGACCGATGCCGGACCCGGCGCCGGTGATCAGGTGGGTGGCGGTCATCCCCCCATCCTCCCCGACGCCGATGCGAGTCAGATCCCGCCGTCGATTGACCGCACGAAATCACCGGGCTCGTCGGGCACCATGACGGGCGTCTCACGGTTGAGGCTCTTCCCCGAGAAGAAGGGCTTCGACCGCGGGAAGAGGTACCAGACGAACATCAGCACGACGCCGACCAGCAGGGCGCCGATGCCGACGACGAATGTGCCGCCGATGCCGAGGAGCACCGTGTAGCCGTAGTCGACGTCGTACATGTCGATCGCCGACTGCACGAACGCGAACGTCAGCATGAGGGCGCCGAGCAGCGGGAAGATCCCCTTGAACCAGAGATCACGCGCGGAGTTCTTGAGTTCGCGACGGTAGTACCAGACGCACGCGTAGCCGGTGATCGCGTAATAGAAGGCGATCGCGAGGCCGAGCGACAGGATCGAGTCCTGCAGGATGTTGTCGCTCACGAGGGTCATGCCGACGTAGTAGCAGATCGCGACGATGCCACCCACGATCGTCGAGAACGACGGCGTCTTGTACACCGGGTGGACGGTCTTGAAACGGGCGGGGAGGGCCCGGTACACGCCCATCGCGAGCGTGCCGCGCGCTGTCGGCAGGATCGTGGTCTGCGTCGACGAGACCGCCGAGATGAGGACGGCGACCACGAGCAGCCAGCCCCACGGACCGAGCAGGCCGTCCTTGATCGCGAGGAAGAAGTCGTCGGCGTTGGCTTCGTTGCCGAGGCCCGTGCCGTCTTCACCGAGGCCGGCGTACATCATCGCGGCGATCGTGACGGCGACGTAGGTGAAGAGCAGAATGATCGTGGTGAGGAGGGCCGCGCGGCCGGGGATGCGCTTCGGGTCCTTCGTCTCCTCGTTGAGCGCGAGACACGTGTCCCAGCCCCAGTAGATGAAGAGCGCCAGCAGAACCGCCTCGGTGAAGCCGTGGAAGTCCGTGAACGCGAAGGGGTTCATCCAGTTCCAGTCGAAGGGCGTCGGGTTCGGGGCCGTTCCCGCGAAGAATTGCCACAGCGCCGCGACCACGAAGATCGCCAGGGCGATGTACTGCACGGCGAGCAGGATGTTCTGGATACGCTCACCGATCTCGACGCCGCGCCAGGACACCCAGGTCATCGCCGCGATGAAGATGACGGCGACGAGGATGATGCGCCAGTCGTTGTTGGCGAGGTCGAGGCCGAACAGGTCCCAGAAGTACACCGAGGCGACCTGTGCCAGGTTCGCCAGCACGACCATGCCCGCGACGGCGACGCCCCAGCCGCCCATCCAGCCCACCCACGGACCGAATGCCTTCGTCCCCCACGTGAACGTCGTCCCGCAGTCCGGGATCTCGTTGTTGAGCTCTCGATACGCGAACGCGATGAACAGCATCGGCACGAACGCGATGACGAACGCGATCGGCGCTTGCGCCCCGACAGCGAGCACGACGAAGCCGAGCGTCGCGACGAGGGAGTAGACGGGCGCCGTCGAGGCGAGACCGATGACGGTCGAGCCCCAGAGCCCGAGGGTGCCCGCAGCAAGGCCCTTGCCGTCGCTGCGCTCCAGGTGAATCGGGGTGGTGCTGCCGAATTCGCTCATCCGCTGACCTCCAGGCGTCGTCGTCGGGTTGCCGAGAAGAGTAGCGGGATGCCGCGCGCGCCGAAGCTGGCCGCGCGGGCGATTCTCCGCATACGTATGGACGCGGCGTACATCGCCCGACCGTCGGTGGTGGAACTTTCCGCGCCCGCCTCAACTGCAAGGCGCCGAGGGCGACACGCCGTCACCCGTCCGCCGCGCTCGGCGTGTCGCACGCAATCGCTTGCAGTTCGGGTTCGCGCCGCCGGACAGGCGTGCGGTCAGACGATGCTGCGGCGATGGATGCCGGATGTCAGCGACACCCCGTTGACGTCGAGATAGAGCTGCCCCTCGGTCACGGAGAGCGTCACGGTGTTGCGGCGCTCCATGGCATCCGCGACATCGTCGATGAACCCCGGGTCGAACGTGGTGAGAACGACATCCTCGACCCGGTGGATCTTCTTGCCCGCCCAAAGCGGCAGGACCTTCGCGGGATCGCGGTGCGTGTAGATGCGCACCCGACCGGCGAGCTTGCTGCCGTGGTGCAGCCGCTCGGCATCCGGTGCACCGACTTCGATCCACGACGTCTGACGACCCGTGGCGTCGCGAACGAACACGGCGGGCTCGTTCGTCGCCGAGATGCCTTCGCTGAACGCGATGCCGTCCTCGTACTCGAGGCAGTACGCCAGCAGGCGGGTGACGAGGAAGGCCGCCGTCTCGGACGGATGCTGACCGAGCCGCAGCGTGAGGTCCTCGTGGACCCCGCGATCGAGGTCCGCCACCTGCACGTCGAAGGTATGCATCACCACGCCGATCTCGCCTGCCAGGCCGTCGAGGTCCTCGAGCTGCGCCGGCTGACCCTCGAGCTCGCGCGCTCCAACCGTCAGCTCGCCCACTTCGCGGGACGCGTCAGCCATGATCTGCGAAACCCTCTGCTCGCGATCGTCGGGCACCTCGACCTGGCGGCAGAGGGTATCGAGGCGGGCGACACGGCGCGCACGAGCCGCGCACTGACCTCGGCCGAATCCGCGGCCCTGCGGATGGGCGACACGATCACCGGACTCCTCTCCTACGCGCGGCTCGGCGGCGCGCAGCCGGCGGCGACTCCCGTGCCGGTGCGCACGATGCTGGCCGACGCCCTCGCCGACCTCGACGCCACGATCCGCGTCGCGGAGGCGACAGTGGTGGTGGATGCCGCGGACGACGAGCTCGTCGGCGACGCCGCCCTGCTGCGCATTCTCGTGCAGAATCTCGTGGCCAACGCGGTGAAGTACTCCGCCGGCGCGGGCGTGCGCCCGCAGATCCGGGTGACCGCGCGCCGCGACGACGATGCGTGGTCGCTGACGGTGGATGACAACGGGCCGGGCATCGCGCCGCCCCTGCGCGAGCGCGTGTTCGATGTGATGGAGCGCGGTGACGCGGGCGACGTCCCGGGCCTCGGCATCGGCCTGGCGACGTGCCGGCTCATCGCCGAGGCGCACAATGGTCGGATCGCGATCGACGATGCCCCCGGCGGCGGCGCCCGGCTCCGACTCACTCTCCTGGCGGAGCGTGCGGGCGGAGAACTCCCCGCCTGATCCCCCAGTACAAAACCTCCACGTGTACGTTTTCACGCGACGCGACTAGGATCGGCGCATGCCCGACGACGACGCCCCCCGCTCCCGCGGCAGGTACGCGAAGGGCGTCGCCCGCCGTCAGGAGATCCTCGACCGGGCGATCGAGGTGTTCGCGCAGCGCGGCAGCAGTCGCACGAGCCTCCGGGCCATCGCCCAGGAGGTCGGCGTCACACACGCGGCGCTCACCCACTACTTCGGCTCGCTCGACGAGCTGCTCGTCGCGGTCTACCGCGAGGCGGCCGCGCGCGGCGACGAGACGGAGAAGGCGGATGCCACACCGGCCGAGTCCATGCGGATCGCCGCGGCGGAGAACCGCGAGATCCCCGGCATGGTCGAGCTGTACTCGACCCTCGTCGCGTCAGCCCTGGGAGCTGCGCACCCGGCGGCGCACGCATACGTGACCGAGCGTTTCACCTCGCTGCGGACGGGGCTCACGGCCGAGGTCGAGGCGCTCCAGGAATCCGGCCGCATCCGCTCAGACATCGATCCGCAGCTCGCGGCGGCGCTCATCATCGCGGCATCCGATGGCCTGCAGACGCAGTGGCTGCTCGAGCCGTCGGTCGACCACGAAGCCGCACTCGCGCTGCTCGATCGCCTGCTCGAGCCGCCCGCCTGAGCGCCCGCTCAGACGAACCGGACAGCCTGCTGCAGCCTCGTGCGGATGTCGAACAGCTCGTTGCCACCGATGTCGCGCGCACCCGTGAGGC
>QFPD01000022.1 GCA_003248845.1 Microbacterium sp.
GATCTCGCGCCGTACATCGAACGCAAGCTCTTCACGGTGAACACGGGGCACGCGACCACCGCCTACCACGGCGCGCAGGCCGGCATCGAGAAGATCTCCGATGCCCTCGCCGACCCCGCGATCGCCGCGAAGGTCTCGGCAACGCTCGAAGAGACGTCGGCGCTTCTCGAGGCGGTGCACGGGCTGGATGCCGCGGATCTCGCGGACTACCGGGCCACCATCCTGCGCCGCTTCGCGAACCCCGAGCTGCCCGACACCGCGCAGCGCGTCGGGCGTCAGCCGCTGCGCAAGCTCTCCCGGCACGAGCGGTTCGTCGGGCCTGCGGCGGCCGCCGCCGAGCGAGGGCTCTCGACGCGCGCGCTCGTCGGCGCGATGGGTGCCGCGCTCGCCTTCGACGAACCCGACGACCCTCAGTCCGTCGAACTGCAGCAGCGTCTGCGCGCCGAGGATGCCGCGACCTTCACCGCCTCGGTGACAGGGCTCGAGAACGACCATCCCCTGTTCGCTCAGGTCGAAGAGGTCGTCCGCGCCCGGCAGGCGGAGCTCCGCTGACCGCGGCGCGCCGACCCGGTGCCGCCGCAGCACCGTAGACTGCCGCGGTGACGAAGAAGCGATCCCGCGGCCGCCGCGTCCTCCGCTGGACCCTCGGGATCATCGGGGGGCTCGTCGTCGCCGCGGTCGTCGGGATCCTCGTCTACAGTCAGGTCGGCGTCATGGCCGCCGAGCCGGAGCCGCTCGCCGCG
This sequence comes from Microbacterium sp., assembly GCA_003248845.1. Lineage (GTDB taxonomy): Bacteria > Actinomycetota > Actinomycetes > Actinomycetales > Microbacteriaceae > Microbacterium. The sequence continues at coordinate 744 of QFPD01000022.1, forward strand.
GTGCGCGCCGACGATCGGATCTCAATCACCGACGATGCGGGCGCGATCGTGATGGCACGCGCGTCGTCGGCATCCGCGAGCGCCGCAGAGCCCGAGGTCGGGCTCGTCTTCATTCCCGGCGCCAAAGTCGATCCGTGGGCGTACGCGTCCATCCTGTCGGGGCTCGTCACCGATGACGACCTCACCGTCGTCATCACGAAGCCGTGGCTGAACCTCGCCTTCTTCGACCTCCGACCTCTGTCGAGCTTCACCGACCTCGCTCCGAGCGTGACCGACTGGATCGTCGGCGGGCACTCCCTCGGAGGCGTGCGCGCGTGCCAGCTGGCGACGGACGCCGATGCGCTTCTCCTCCTCGGCTCGTACTGCGCGAACGACCTGTCGACCTCGGCGCTGCCCGTGCTCAGCATCAGCGGGACCGAAGACGGCCTGTCCACGCCGGAGAAGATCGGCGCCGGACGGCCCCTCCTTCCCGCCGACGCCGTCCTCGTCGCCATCCCCGGCGCGTCGAACGCCTCGTTCGGCGACTACGGCCCGCAGCCGGGCGACGGCACCCCGACCGCGACGGACGCCGACGTCCGCGCCGTCGTAACGTCGCACGTCGCCGACCTCGCCGATCTGCTGCGCTGATCGGCCGCCGGTGCTCCTCCTCGCCGCCGCGAGCGCCGCGCCGCTCGTCTGGCGCGAGGTCAACTGGCGACGCACGGCCTGGCTCATCTGTCCGGGCCTGGTCGCAGCGCCCGCAGGCCTCGTGTTCGTACGAGTGCTGCCCGAGCCTGCGCTCCTGATCGGCATCGGCGCCCTGGCGGTCTTCGCCCTTGTCGCCGGGAGGATCCCGCAGCTCTCCCGCGCCCTCACCGGACGCTCGGGGGCGGTGGCGGCAGGAGCAGCCGCCGGGTTCATGAACGTCGCGAGCGGCCTGGCCGGTCCGCCGGTCGCCGCGCACGCCGTCGGCGACGGGTGGCCGCAGCGGCCCTTCTCGGCGAGCGTGCAGGTGATCTTCACTGCCTTCGGGGTGATCACCGTCGCTCTCCGGGGCCTCCCCACCGAACCCCCGATCGACGTGGCCCTCCTCGCGGCAGCGACCGCTGTCGGGATCGTGGCGGGCTCCGCCCTCACGCGCGTGATCCCTCCACTGATCGCGCGCCGTGCGATGCTCGTCATCGCCTGGAGCGGCGCAGCCCTCGTCATCGTGCGCGGCGCCATTGCGCTGTGGGTCTGACGAACCGGTACCGCAGTATCAGTTATGAACGACTAACCTGGATCCCGTCGACGACGACACGATCCCGCACCGTCGCGGGGTGAAGCTGGGGACGCTGCATATGACTCACGGGACCACGGAACTGCGCTGCGCGATCATCGGCGCCGGCCCGTCCGGACTGGCCGCCGCCCGCGCCTTTCAGCGTGTCGGTCTCACCTTCACCGGGTTCGAGGCATCCACCGGCGTCGGCGGCCTCTGGGACATCGACAACCCGCGCTCCACGATGTACGAGTCAGCCCACCTCATCTCTTCGCGCACGACGACCCAGTTCACTGAGTACCCAATGCAGACGGATGCCGACTACCCGAGCCACCGCGTGCTGATCGACTACTTCCGCGGCTACGCCGACCACTTCGGCCTCACCGATCACTTCCGGTTCGAGACGAAGGTCACCGCCCTCACGCCCGCAGACGGCGGCGGCTGGGACGTGACCGCGGCCGGCCCGAGCGGGGAGACCACCGAGCGCTTCGACGCCGTCGTCCTCGCCAACGGCACGCTCGCCGAGCCCTCGGTCCCCGCCTTCCGGGGCACGTTCACCGGCGAGATCTTCCACACCTCCCAATACAAGAGCGCCAGGCAGCTCGACGGCAGACGAGTCCTCATCGTCGGTGCGGGCAACTCCGGCTGCGACATCGCCGTCGACGCCGTGCACCACGCGGTATCCGTCGACATGAGTGTCCGTCGCGGCTACTACTTCGTGCCGAGGTACCTCTTCGGCAAGCCGTCCGACACCCTCAACCAAGGCAAGCCGCTCCCGGCGCGCATCAAGCAGTTCATCGACACTCGCGTGCTGCGGGCGTTCACCGGCGACCCCGTCCGGTTCGGCTTCCCCAAACCGGACTACCGCATCTACGAATCGCACCCGATCGTCAACACCCTCGTGTTGAACCACCTCGGGCAGGGCGACCTCGGCATCCGCGGCGACATCGACCGGTTCGAGGGCAGCGTGGTCCGCTTCCGGGACGGGTCGAGCGGTGAGTACGACACCGTGCTGCTCGCGACCGGGTACACGCTCGACTACCCGTTCGTCGACCGCGCCGCGCTCAACTGGACGGGAGCGTCGCCGACGCTCTACCTCAACGTGTTCCCCCCGGCGTTCGAGGGCCTGTACGTCATGGGCATGATCGAGGCGTCGGGCATCGGCTGGCAGGGGCGGTACGAGCAGGCCGAACTCATCGCGGCCTACCTCACCGCTACCCCCGCGGCGCAGGCGGAGTTCCGGCGCACCGTGCGCGAAGACGCCTGGCCCGACCTCACGGGCGGGTATCGCTATCTCGGGCTCGCGCGCATGTCGTACTACGTGAACAAGGATGCCTACCGCGCGGCCGTTCGCCGGGCCGTCGACGGCCTGCGCGGCCGGGCTCCGAAGGCCGCAGCTCGCCGCCGCGGCATCCTCTCCCCCGCGGGGAAGGCGCAGCGATGAACCCCGACGACGTTCTCCTGAACTTCACGCCCGGCACGCTCGTGGCGCTCAACGTCGTGCTGGCGCTCATCATGCTCGGGGTCGCCCTCGATGTGACGGTCGACGACTTCCGCATCGTCGCACGCAAGCCCAAGCCCATGATCATCGCGATCATCGCGCAGCTGCTCGTACTGCCGGCGGTGACCTTCGCTCTCACGCTGGTCCTCCCGGTGACACCGTCGATGGCGCTCGGCATGATCCTCGTCGCGTGCTGCCCGCCCGGCAACATCTCGCAGGTGCTGACGCACCGTGCCGGCGGAAACGTCGCGCTCTCGGTGTCGATGACGGCGGTGTCGAACCTCATCTACATCCTGGTGCTGCCGTTCTCCGTCGCCTTCTGGGGGTCGCTCCGACCCGACACGAAGGCGCTCCTGCGCGTCGTCTCCCTCAACGGCTGGCAGATGCTCCTCGAGATCCTCCTGATCATCGGCGTGCCGTTCGCGATCGGGCTGTGGGTGCGACACCGCGCGCCGCGACTCGCCGGGCGGGTGCAGCCGTTCGTGAAGTGGTTCTCGCTGCTCGCACTCCTCGCCTTCATCGTCGCGGCCCTCGCGGGCAACTGGCAGTACTTCGTCGACTTCCTCGGCCTCATCCTCCTCGCCGTCACGATCCACGACGCCGTCGCGCTCGCGATCGGGTGGACGACCGCGACCGTCGGCGGCCTCGGCACCCGCGAGCGCAAGGCGATGACGTTCGAAGTGGGGATCCGCAACGCCGGGCTCGGACTCGGCCTCATCTTCACGTTCTTCGGCGGTCTCGGCGGCATGGCGATCGTCGCCGGTTGGTGGGGTATCTGGGACATCGTCGCGGGGCTCATCGTCGCGGCGCTCTGGGCACGGCACACGAGGGCGCGGACGGGCTCCGCGTCGGGCGATGCGACCCGGCGCGGGCGCCCGACCGCTCCGGGCGGGGCAGAGGTTCCGGGGGCGGCAGCGTGACCCGCGTGTTCATCACCGGCGGCGCTGGGTTCCTGGGCGGCCACGTGGCATCCGCCCTCTCGGCCCGCGACGACGTCGCGCTGGTCGTGGCGGGCGACGTCCGACCACCCGCGGAGCCCGTCGCCGGGGTCGTCTACGAGCAGTGCGACGTGACGCGCGCGGGCGCGCTCGCTCCGCTGCTGCAGCGGCACGGGATCGACGTGGTCGTGCATCTCGCGGCCATCGTCAACCCTGGGCGCGACCACGATCTCGAGTACCGCGTCGACGTCGACGGCACGAGGAACGTGCTGTCGGCGTGCGTCGACGCAGGGGTGCGCCGCATCGTGGTGTCATCGTCGGGTGCGGCGTACGGCTATCACCCCGACAACCCCGAGTGGCTGCGCGAGGGCGACCCCGTGCGCGGCAACGACGAGTTCGCGTACGCGAAGCACAAGCGCCTCGTCGAGGAGATGCTGGCCGCGTATCGCGGGTCGCACCCGGGGCTCGAGCAGGTCGTGTTCCGGATCGGTACGATTCTCGGGCCGACCGTCCAGAACCAGATCACAGCACTGTGGGACGGAGGCCGGATCCTCGCCGTGCGCGGGTCCGACTCGCCGTTCGTGTTCGTCTGGGTCGACGACGTCGCCGGCGCGATGGCCCGGGCCGCGACGGACGGCCCGCCCGGGATCTACAACGTCGCCGGCGACGGCCGGCTCACGGTCGGCGAGATCGCGGCGCGGCTGCGCAAGCCTGTGCTGGTGGTCCCGGCATCCGTCCTCGCCACGGCGTTGCGGATCGGTCGTGCCCTGCGCCTGACGGTGCACGGCCCCGAGCAGGTCGGATTCCTGCGCTACCGCCCGGTGTTGGCCAACGACGCGCTCAAGCGCGACTTCGGTTACACCCCGCGTCTCACATCCGCCGAGGCGTTCGAGGCGTACCTCGCCTCGCACCCCGGCGTCGCCCGCTCCTGACCGCCGGACACGCCGCACCCGGCCAGCCGCGAAAACTCCACCGAATCGGCATCCGAAAAGGTGATAACCGGCCAGAAGACACACGATGCCCCGGAAATGGTGGAGTTTCATCGACTCCTCCCCAGCACACCTCTTTCGTCGATTCGTTCACAGAAGGGGCCTACGTCACCCGCGCGGAGCGCCGACCCGGTCGACTACGGGAGTGACCGACGACGCCTCAGCGCTACTCTCCGCCCGATACCTCTCTCCTGCAGGACTCGCCGCCCGCGGGCTCACCCCCCACGAGATACGACGACTCGTCAGCTGCGGTGCGCTGATTCGTCTTCGCAACGGCCGCTACGTCAGCGACGGCTGTCCCCCGGCGCTGGCTGCCGCCGGTCGCGCCGGGGGACGCCTCGATTGCGTGTCGCTACTCGCCGCGATCGGCGTGTTCGTGCGCGAGCGTCGCGGCCCGCTGCACGTTCAGATCGACGCCGACGCCAGCCGACTGCCATCTACCGGCGCCTCCGTGCGTCGGCACTGGCGCGCGACGTCGTGCGACCGCACCCGTCTGGCCGCGGACATCATCGAGGCGCTCGCCCAAGCCTGCCGATGTCAGACACCGCGCGACGCCATCGCGACGCTGGACAGCGCATGGCACCTTGGCTTCGTCGACGAGGAAGGAATCGCAGCGGTCTTCGCACACCTGCCCCGACGATTTCGCGTTCTCCGGGGACTGTTGGACCGTCGCGCGGAGGCAGGAACGGAGAGCCTGGTCCGCCTCATGATGCGTATGCTCGGTTGCTCCGTCGAGACCCAAGTCGACATACCGGGAGTCGGACGCGTGGACCTCCTCGTAGATGGTTGGCTGATCATCGAATGCGACAGTCGCGCCCATCACGCCTCATGGGAGGAACGCCGACGCGACACGCGCCGCGACCTTGCAGCCGCGGCGCTCGGATACACGACCGTCCGACCCATCGCAGAAGACGTCTTCGATCGCCCGCAGGAGGTCTTCACTCAACTCCGGCGCGCGCTCGACCACCGGCACGCGAAAACTCCTCCGCCGCGGTGATCATCGCCGCGGAAAGGACGGTTATCACTGCGATGTCGGTCGGATCACCGGAGTTTTCGCGCGCGCAGGCAAGGCGGCTCAGCCGGCGAAGCCCTCGCCGATCAGCTCGATGAGCTCCTCGCGCTCCTCGACCGAGAGAAATGCCCCCGCCGCGGCGTTCAGCTGGAAGGCTTCCAGGTCCTCCAGGCGGTAGTCGAACGTCTCGGCCAGCAGAGCCAGCTCGCGCGTCAGCGACGTGCGGCTCATCGTGCGGTTGTCGACGTTGACCGTCACGGCGAAGCCGAGCTGGTAGAGAAGGTCGAACGGGTGGTCCTCGAGGGCGGTCCCCCATTTCGCGATCGCCCCGGTCTGCAGGTTGGACGACGGCGACAGTTCGAGCGGGATCTCCCGGTCGCGCACCCAGCGCGCCAGGTCGCCGAAGGTGACGAGCACTTCGTCGCCCTTCTGCTGGACGATCTCGAGATCTTCGGCGATGCGCACCCCGTGGCCGAGGCGCAGGGCTCGCCCATCGATGAGTGCCGAGCGGATCGAGTCGAGACCCGCCGCTTCGCCCGCGTGCACCGTGGCGGGGAAGAACTCGGATGCCAGGTAGTCGAACGCCGCGCGGTGGTTCGACGCGGGGAAGCCGTCCTCGGGGCCCGCGATGTCGAACCCGACCGCTCCGCGACCGCGGAACGCGACCGCAAGCTCAGCGATCTCGAGCGATCGGTCGGTGTGCCGCATCGCCGTGATGAGCTGGCCGACGCGGATGTCTCGGCCACCCCGGCCCCCGGAGGACACCGCGTCCTCGCCCTCCTCGATGCCCTCCTGCACGGCCTCTACCGCTTCTTCGAGGGTCAGTCCGCGGGCGAGGTGCTGCTCGGGCGCCCAGCGCACCTCTCCGTAGATCACGCCGTCGGCGGCGAGGTCCTCGACGAATTCGCGTGCGACGCGACGCAGCCCATCGGCGGTCTGCATGACCGCCGTCGTCAGATCGAACGTCTTCAGGTATTCGACGAGAGAGCCTGAGTCGCTCTGGTCCTCGAACCAGTCGGCGAGGTCATCGGCGTCGTTCTCCGGCACCTCGACGCCGATCTCGTCGGCGAGCTCGATGATCGTCTGCGGACGGAGTGCGCCGTCGAGGTGATCGTGCAGCGACACCTTCGGGAGCGACCGGATCGAGACACCCTCGAGCTTCGTGTCGCCGTGCTGTTCGATGGCCATGCGGGAACTCCTTCGGGTGGAGAGGGGTATGTCAGGCGGTGATGCGCTCGAGGACGAGCGGTGAGGATGCCGGAGCTTCCGAACCGATCTCATAAGCCCCGTCGAGGGCGTCGAGGGCGCGGGCGAAGCGCTTCTCATCATCCGCGGACAAGGTGAACAGCGGCTGACCCTCCGCGACTTCGTCGCCGGGCTTCACGAGCAGGTCGATGCCCGCGGCGTGGATGACGGGGTCCTGCGCGCGAGCACGCCCGGCGCCGAGGCGCCAGGCGGCGACGCCGAACGGGAGGGCATCCATCCGCGTGATGATCCCCGACGACGGCGCGAACACCGTGTGGGTCTCGCGCGGGGTCGGGAGCACGCCGTCCGGGTCACCGTCCTGCGCGCGGATCATCTCGCGCCAGGCATCCATCGCACGCCCGTCCTGAAGCGCCTTCTCGACGTCGGCGTCGGGCTGGCCCGCGAGCGCGAGCATCTCGCGAGCGAGCGCCACCGTCAGCTCGACGATGTCGGCGGGTCCGCCGCCGGCGAGGACCTCGACCGACTCGCGCACTTCGTTCGCGTTGCCGATCGCGAGGCCGAGCGGGGTGTTCATGTCGGTCAGCAGGGCCGTCGTGGCGACGCCCGAGTCGGTGCCGAGGGCGACCATCGTGCGCGCGAGTTCACGCGCCTTGTCGACGTCGCGCATGAACGCACCCGAACCGAACTTGACGTCGAGGACGAGCGCGTCAGTGCCCTCGGCGATCTTCTTCGACATGATGCTCGACGCGATCAGCGGGATCGCCTCGACCGTACCCGTGACATCGCGCAGCGCGTAGAGCCGCTTGTCGGCCGGCGCGAGCCCGGATCCGGCCGCGCAGATGACCGAGCCGACGCCGCGCAGCTGCGCCGTCATCTCGTCGTTCGAGAGGGCGGCGCGCCACCCCGGGATCGACTCGAGCTTGTCGAGCGTGCCACCCGTGTGGCCGAGCCCGCGGCCGGAGAGCTGCGGCACGGCGACCCCGAAGGAGGCGACGAGAGGCGCGAGCGGCAACGTGATCTTGTCGCCGACACCGCCCGTGGAGTGCTTGTCGACGGTGCGCTTGCCGAGCCCCGCGAAGCTCATCCGCTCGCCCGAGGCGATCATCGCGTCCGTCATGACGCGGATCTCGTCACGGCTCATGCCGTTGAGGAGCACCGCCATCGCGAAGGCCGCCATCTGCGAATCTGCGACGTATTCGCGCGTGTAGGCGTCGATCATCCAGCGCAGCGCGTCCTCGGGGATCATCCCCTTGTCGCGCTTCGTGCGGATGATGTCGACCGCGTCGAACGGTTCAGGCGCCGCGGCGTCGGCGGCGGATGCCGCGGTCATCGCACCGTCTCCAGGTCTCTCGGCCCGAAGGCATCCGGAAGCACCTCGTCGATCGTGCGGATGCCCGACACCGTCTCGAGGAGCATGCCCGGCAGGGCGAACTCGTTCAGCAGCTGCCGACAGCGTCCGCAGGGCATGATCGTCTCGCCCTCGCCGTTGACGCACACGAACGCGACGAGCTCTCCACCGCCCGACATGTGCAGGTCGCCCACGAGCGCGCATTCCGCACACAGTCCCACGCCGTACGAGGCGTTCTCGACGTTGCAGCCGGAGACGATCCGCCCGTCGCTCACGAGAGCGGCCGCCCCCACCTTGTAGCGGGAGTACGGCGCATACGCGCGCGCCATCGCCTCCGTGGCAACCTGGCGCAGCTGGTCCCAATCGATATCCGTCACAGACCTCACCCCTTCACGTACGCGACGCCGTCGGCGGCGGGCGCACGGGACTTTCCGACGACCCCGGCGACGACGAAGATCGTCACGAGGTACGGCAACATGAGCATGAACTCGCTCGGCACCGGCGATCCGATGACGCTGAGCGTGTTCTGCAGGCTCGATGCGAACCCGAACAGCAGCGCCGCGAGCGTCGCCTTGATCGGATCCCACTGACCGAAGATGACGGCCGCCAGGGCGATGAAGCCGGCACCCGCCGTCATCTCCTTGTTGAACGCGATGCCATTTCCGATCGTGAACACGGTGCCTCCGATTCCGGCGATGGCACCGGCGAGGATCACGTTCCAGAAGCGCGTCGCGTTGACCTTGATGCCGACGGTGTCGGCGGCCTGCGGGTGCTCGCCGACAGCGCGCAGTCGAAGCCCCCAGCGCGTCTTGAACATCCCGATCCAGACGAGTGCGACGGCGACGTACATCAGGTAGACGATGATCGTCTGGCGGAACAGCACCGGGCCGAGCACCGGGATCTCGCTGAGGAGCGGGATCGGAATGCGGTCGAAGCGCGGCGGCGTGTTGAGCGTTGCGGCGTTCGGCTGGAGCACCTGCGAGAACAGGAAGCTCGTGAGACCCGCCACGAGCACGTTGAGCACGACACCGACGATCACCTGGTCGACGAGGTACTTGATCGCGAACGCGGCGAGCACGAACGCGACGAGCATGCCCGCGACGGCGGCCGCGAGAAGGCCGAGGACCGGCTGCCCCGTGAGGGAGGCCACCAGCGCCGCCGTGAACGCGCCGGAGAGCAGCTGCCCCTCGATCGCGATGTTGACGACACCCGCTCGCTCGCCGATGACACCCGCGAGTGCGCCGTAGATGAGCGGCACGGCAAGACCCAGCGACCCCGCGAGGAGCCCCGCGACAGGAACGGTGCCTCCCGCCGCCGCCCATGTGAGGAACCCGACGACCACCACGATGATGTACGCCGCCACGATCCACAGCGGCGCGCGCCCGAACGCGCGGACGAAGTACGCGGACGCCGCCGTCAGCAGCACTCCGACGACGAGCGTGATCCACGCGGTCGGCATGACGGGCGCGAGGATCTCGGGGAGCTGCAGCGCGTCGGCCGCGGTGGAGAGATGGAAGGTCGTCTCACCCGCTCGCGGCGCGGCGAGCAGCAGCACGCCGAACAGGACGGAGAAGATCGCGAGGGCGATCGGAGTCTTCCAACTGCGGATGACAGTGGTCTCGGGCAGTTGCGCGCTCGGGGGCGTCGTGACGACCGCGTCTCCCGTGATGCTCATGCGGACACCCCCTTCGAGTCGATCCCCTGCGCGTCCGTCGACGGATCGGCATCCACCTTGCGCTTCAGCTCCTTTTCGCGGGCCTTCTCCCGGCGGCGCGCGTCGCGCTCCGGCGAGGGGAGGAAGAAGATCGTGCGCACGAGCGGGGGCGCCGCGATGAACAGCACGATGAGGGACTGCACGACGGTGACGATCTCGATGGGGATCTGCTGGCTGGCCTGCATGGCGAAGCCGCCGGCCTTGAACGCGCCGAACAGGATGCCGGCGGCGAAGGTGCCCCACGGCGTGGAGCGGCCGAGAAGCGCGACCGTGATCGCGTCGAAGCCGATGCCCGCGTCGATGCCCGCCGTGAAGCCGGTGGTGATCGTGCCGAGCACCTGGTTGACGCCCGCGAGGCCCGCCAGAGCGCCCGCGATGAGCATGCCGTAGACGTACATGTTCTTGACGTCGATGCCCGCGACGCGCGCGGCGTTGGGGTTCTCGCCGACGGCGCGGAACTTGAACCCGAGGCTCGAGCGGGTGAGGATCCACCACACGACGATCGTCGCGAGGATCACCAGGATGAAGCCGAAGTGCAGGTTGTACCCGGTGCCGAGGAGGTCCGGGAAGATCGCCGTCTCCTTCATCGCGGGCGACTTGGGATTGCTCGATCCGGGCGCCTGGAGCAGACCCGGCGTGCGCAGCATCCACGAGATCAGGTAGAACGCGACGTAGTTCAGCATGATCGTGACGATCACCTCGTGCGCGCCGGTGCGGGCCTTCAACAGGCCCGCGATGCCGCCCCAGAGCGCCCCGCACAGCATGCCGACGAGGACGGCGAGAGCCATGTGCAGGGGGAAAGGCAGGTCGAAGCCGAAGGCGATCCACCCGGCACCGGCCGACGCCATGAGCATCTGCCCGCGACCGCCGATGTTGAACATGCCGATGCGGAACGCCAGCGCGACGCCGAGGCCCGCGGCGATGAGCGGCGTCGCGAAGGTGAGCGTCTCGGTGAACGGACGGATGCCGCGGGCGAAATCCGGGGCGTTGACGTTGTAGATCGATCCGCGGAACAGCGCGGCGTAGGCCCCGCCGACGGCGTTGCCGATCGCGGCGAGCATGTCACCGGGGCGGGCGAAGAAGTATCCCGCGGTGCGCTGCACCTCGGCATCCGTCGCCGCGATCATGATGCCGCCGACGATGAGCGCGAGGACCACCGCGAGCACGGAGATGAGGGCGTTCCCCTGCGTGATGCGCACGAACGCGTCGTGCCATTTACCGGGCGGCGGCGCGGCTGCTGACGCCTTCTGCGGCGCCGAGCGCGGCGCGGGCGTGTCGGTTGCGGCGCTCACGCGGCCACCCCTTCCCCGTCGGGGTTCTCCCCCGCCATCATGAGACCCAGGACGTCGCGCGGCGTGTCGCCGGGCACGATGCCGATGATGCGGCCGCGGTACATGACCATGATCCGATCAGCGAGGGCGGACACCTCGTCCAGCTCCGTCGAGACGACGATGACCGGGATGCCGGAGTCGCGCGTCTCGACGATGCGTTTGTGGATGAACTCGATCGACCCGACGGACGCGCCGCTGCACGGTCCCGCGCTTGACGAAGGGCTCCCCGTTCGCCCGGTCGAGCATGAGGTTCTCGGCGATCGTGAACTCGCCCACGAGACCGTCGACGTTGCGGTCTTCGGGGACGAACCCGACGCCCTCGTCGAGGACGCGACGGATGCTGCGCCCGACGAGCTGCTCGCCGCCGAGCGTGATCGAGCCGCGGACGAGCGGCTGCATGCCGATGAGCGCCTCGGTGAGCTCGGTCTGACCGTTGCCCTGGACGCCGGCGATGGCGAGGACCTCACCGCCGCGCACCGCGAAGCTGACGTCGTTGACGACGATCTGCCCGCCCGGATCGATGACCGAGAGGTGCTCGACGACGAGCGCCTCCTCGCCGAGGACGGGCGGGTTCTTGTGGACGGTGAGCTCGACGGCGCGACCGACCATGAGGGAGGCGAGCTCCGTGTTCGACGACGTCGGGCTCGCCTCGCCCACGACCTTGCCGAGCCGGATGACCGTGATGCGGTCCGCCACTTCGCGGACCTCGCGCAGCTTGTGCGTGATGAAGACGATGGAGGT
>QFPD01000273.1 GCA_003248845.1 Microbacterium sp.
GATCCGTCGGCACGAGCTCCACCCGGCTCTCGCCGCGGCAGTGTTTATCACCCTGCCCCCGTACGAGACGCCGACGGGGCGTCTGCTCGGCACCGTGCACTTCCAGCGGATGCTCCGGTACCCGCCCCACGAGCGGCTCGGCGCGATCATCGACGACACCGCCGACGCGGTGCCGGCGACCGCATCCGCCGCCGAGGTGGCGCGCATGCTCGCGAGCTACAACCTCGTCTCGCTCCCGGTCGTCGACCAGGCGCACCGCCTCGTCGGTGCCGTCAGCGTCGACGATGTGCTCGACTACCTCCTGCCGGAGGACTGGCGTTCGCACGACGGTGACGATGCGGCGCGGCCGGCGACCGAAGGAATCCGCCGGTGATGGCTCGCACGCCTCGCGCCGCGAAGGCGAACCTCGAGGACCCGCGCGGCCGCTCCGGCGTCCTCGCCCGCACGCCCCGCGCGCCGCAGCCCTCGCGCGACCGGTTCGGGCGCTTCACGGAGTGGATCGCCCGCGCCATGGGAACTCCGGCATTCCTCCTCATTCTGAGCCTCTTCTGCATCGCCTGGATCAGCTGGAACACGCTCGCCCCGGAACTGTGGCGTTTCGACTCTCAGACGTACGGGTTCACGGTGCTCACCCTCGTGCTCTCTCTGCAGGCGTCGTACGCCGCTCCCCTCATCCTCCTCGCGCAGAACCGCCAGGACGATCGCGACCGCGTGCAGATCGAGCAGGACCGTCAGCGCGCCGAGCGCAACCTCGCCGACACCGAGTACCTCGCCCGCGAGGTCGTCGCGCTGCGGATGGCGCTCACCGACGTCTCCGAGCAGGTCGTCACGCGTGACGTGCTGCGGCAGGAGTTGAAGGCCCTCCTCGAGGATCTCCATGCACGTGATGCCGCGGTTTCGCCGGCTCCGAGCGGTCCGGCCGCGAGCGTCTGAGCTCCCCGTGTCTCCCGCTTCGACACCCGAAGACACCGTCCGCACTGCCGTCGGCGCGGTGACCGATCCCGAGCTGCGCCGCCCGCTTGCCGAGCTCGACATGGTCCGCGGCGTCGAAGTGATAGGCAGCAGTGCGCGGGTCGAGATCGCGCTGACGATCGTGGGGTGCCCCGCCGCCGACCGCATCGAGCGCGACGTGCGCAACGCCGCGGCATCCGTGTCAGGCATCGACGAGGTCGATGTCGTCGTCGGCGTGATGACGCCCGCCGAGCGGGCGGCGCTCACCGAGCGGCTGCGCGGAAGCCGCGCACGAGCCATGCCGTTCGGCCCCGACGCGCTCACACGGGTCATCGCCGTCACGAGCGGCAAGGGCGGCGTCGGCAAGTCGACGCTCACGGCGAACCTCGCCGTGGCTCTCGCCGAACGCGGCCTCGCGGTGGGACTCATCGACGCCGACGTGCACGGGTTCTCGATCCCGGCCCTGCTCGGCCTCGTCGAAGCGGACGGCCTTCCCCCGCAGCCGACGCGCATCGACGACCTCATGCTGCCGCCCGTCGCGTACGGCGTGAAAACCATCTCGATCGGGATGTTCCTGCCGAAGGGGCAGCCGGCCGCGGCGGTCGCCTGGCGCGGACCGATGCTGCACCGCACTGTCCAGCAGTTCCTCACCGACGTCTTCTTCGGCGACCTCGACATCCTGCTCCTCGACATGCCGCCTGGCACGGGCGACGTCGCGATCTCGGTCGGCCAGTTGCTGCCCCACGCCGACGTGCTCGTCGTGACCACGCCGCAGACGGCGGCGTCCGACGTCGCCGTCCGCTCGGGTCTCGTCGCCGGTCAGACCGGGCAGCGGGTCGTCGGCGTCGTCGAGAACATGGCCGCCATGACCCTCCCGGACGGGTCCGTGCTCGATCTCTTCGGCGCGGGCGGCGGAGCTGCCGTTGCCGCGGCTCTGTCGACGGATGCCGCACCCGTGCCGCTCCTCGGGTCGGTGCCGCTCAGCGTCGCGCTGCGCACCGGCGGTGACACGGGCGTCCCCGTCGTCGTGGGTGACGCACAGGACCCCGCGGCGCGCGCGATCTCCGCCGTCGCCGACGCTCTCGTCGCGACCGGCTCGCGTCGTCTCGCGGGCCGCCCGCTGCCGCTCACCCCGCGCTGAGCGCGACGTCTCCTCGGTACCTCAGGTCGCCTCGGTGTCGTACGGAACGATGGCATCGGGCTCGAACGCGGTCGCCGGAGGAGCCGACGCCGTTGCGACGGCGGCGGCGCCGATCGCTGCAGCCTTCACCGTCGGAACGGGAGCGTCGTCGAGCAGCGCGTCGCGGATGATGCGCCGCGGGTCGTACTGACGCGGGTCGAGCTTGCTCCACTGCACGTCGTCGAAGTCTTCGCCCATCTCCGCCTTGACGCGCGTGCGCGCGCCCGAGAGCCACTCACGCGTGCGTTTCGTGAGCCGCGCGAGGCCCTCCGCGTAGCGCGGCAGGCGCTCGGGTCCGAGGAGGAGTGCTGCCACGAGGAGGAGAAGGAGGAACTTCTCCATGTCGTAGCCGAAGAACATGGCTCAAGGTTACCCGTGCGCCTCACCGGCAGCGCTCCATCCGCCCCGTACGCTGGCCCAAGAAGGAGCAATTTCATGGCCGAAGCAGAGGCGATCCGCCGCTATGCCCTCGAGGCGACCGTCGAGCCCGAGTCGATCGAGCGCGCGCGGGCGCGCGCCGTCGAGCTCGGCGCCGACCCGATCAGCGCGGTCGTGGGCGCTCAGATCGCGGTCGTCACTGCGGCGACGGCGGCCCTGAACATCGTCGAGATCGGCACCGGCGCGGGTGTGTCGGGCCTGTGACTGCTGCACTGCTCGCCGCGCGCGACCCTGACGACCATCGACAACGAACCGGAGCACCTGGCCGCCGCACGCACGGCGTTCACCGAGGCCAAGGTCCCGCCCGCCCGCGCGCGATTCATCACCGGGCGCGCGGCCGACGTCCTGCCGCGCATGAACGAAGCATCCTATGACATCGTGCTCGTCGACGCGGATGCCGACGGCGTCATCGAGTACGTCGAGCACGGGCTGCGCCTCGTTCGCGCCGGCGGAACGGTGCTCGTCCCCCGCGTGCTCGCGGGCGGCGCGGTCGCCGACCCGGTGCGCCGCGACGCGGTCACGAGCGCGTACCGCTCCCTCATCCAGGAAACGCAGTCCTCCCCCGCGGTTCTCGGGGCACTGTCCATCGTCGGCGAAGGTCTGCTGCAGCTGACGACGGTGCCGGGCGACGGGCACTGACGGCGAACGGCCGGCTCCCTTCTCAGGGACCGGCCGTTCGAACGGATGGTGGAGGTCAGGCGGCGCCGACGACACCGCCGAGAACACCGTGGAGTTCCTTCGCCTCGTCGTCGTTGACGGAGACGACCAGACGGCC
>QFPD01000274.1 GCA_003248845.1 Microbacterium sp.
AGGTGTTGATGACGACGACGTCGGCTTCCGCGCCGTCTGCGGCGGGGACGTAGCCGGCGGACTCGAGCGATCCGGAGAGCCGCTCGGAATCGTGGACGTTCATCTGGCAGCCGAAGGTGCGCACTTCGTACGTGCGCGGGCGACCGTCTGCGGTGACGGCCGCGGAGGACTGCGAGATGAGGGTGGGGGCGGCGGACGGAGAGGTCATGATGGGTCCATTGTACGAGCGGCGCCTCGGACGGACGCCGGGCGCATGACGGGTGGATGCCTCGCGGAGTCGTGCGTCAGCGCAGGAGCGAGCGAATGCGGCCCGCGGACAGCGCCGTGAACCCGACGGCGACGACGATGAGCACGCCGACGGCAACCCACACCGCCACCTGCGCCGACCCGACGAACAGGTCGATACCGTAGAAGCCGCGGAGCGAATCGGATGCCGCGGCGTCGCCCGCCGTCACCGTCCGCAGCGCATCCGCGGTGAAGGGGCGGCGCAGCAGCATCGCCCCCTGCGCGAACGGGAGCGCGTTGATCGTCGAGGCGACGCCGTTCGGCAGAGACCCCACGGGGATGTATGCGCCGGCCACGAAGCCGAGGATCGTCCCGAGAACCGTCGCGAAGGCGGAGTAGGCGCCGGAGGTGCGCAGGAACGAGGCCCCGAAGGCGGCGAGGGCGGTGAAAGCGCAGCAACACAGCACCATCGCGGCGATGGAGACGAGGACGGCCGAGGGCGAGAGCCAGACCCCCCGGACGAGCCCCAGGTACACGACGGTGACGGCGAGGATGACGCCGGACATGATGACCGCGACGATGACGGAAGAAACGAGATACCCGAGCACGAGGTGCGTGCGGCGGATGGGCGCCACCAGAAAGTCGGCGAAGCGCCGGGTCGCGCGGTCATCGACGAGGGTCGACAGGGCGCCGATGCCGCTCGTCACGGTCGTCAGCAGCACGATGCCCGAGACCATCCAGCTGTCGACGAACGCGGCGATCTGGCTCTCGGTCGCGTTCGGCAGCGTCTGGGACAGTCCGTCGACCTGCAGCCGCGCCAGGAAGAGCGTGTACAGGACGAACAGGATGAGGCCGCTCAACAGCGAGAAGAAGACGTTGAGACGGTCTCGGAAGAAGAGACGAAGGTTCCGGCTCACGATGCCGAGGACGATGCTCATGCGGCATCCGTCCGCAGCTCGCCCCGCTCGCCGGCACGTGGCACCGACGCGCCAGTGACGGCGAGGAAGACGTCGTCCATTCGGCCATGGCGAAACTCGAAGTCGCGCACCGCGTCGCCGTGGGCGGCGAGGATCGCGCGCGCCGCCGACGCGTCGGGAACCATCACGCGGACGACGTCGCCATCGACCTCTGCTGTGCTCGCGTTGACGCCCGAGAGGGCGAAGAAAGCTGCGCGGTCGCTCGTCGTGACGCTGAGAACGCTCCGGCTATGTGCGGCGCGCAGCGCGGTCGGCGTGCCGCGAGCGGCGATGCGGCCGGCATCGATGATGCAGACGTGGTCCGCCTCCTCGGTCTCCTCCATGTAGTGGGTCGTCAGGAAGACGGTGAGTCCGTGATCGCGGCGGAGGCTCCCGATCGCCGCCCAGACGGCAACTCGGCTCGCCGGATCGAGGCCCGCGGTCGGCTCATCGAGGAACAGGATCTCCGGCTCGTGCAGCAGCGCTCGCGCGATGTCGGCGCGGCGGCGTTGGCCGCCGGAAAGCCGACCGTACGGGCGGTCGAGGAAGGCGTCGAGGTCGACGAGGTTCGTGAGCTCCGCGAGACGCGCACGGAAACGTGCGCGCGGCACCCGCGAGAGCGCAGCGCGCAGGCGCAGATTCTCACGGATGCTGAGGGTGTCGTCCATGAGAGAGCCCTGGAAGACGACACCGATCGAGGCCCGGACATCGTCGGCGGCCGTGCGCACATCGTGGCCGGCGACGCGCATCGTGCCGGCGTCGGCCTGCAAGAGCGTCGTGAGACACCCGATGGTGGTCGACTTGCCGGCGCCGTTCGCACCCAGAAACGCGAAAAGCTGCCCGTCCGGCACCGCGAACGAGATCCCGTCCACGGCGGGCGCTGTGCGCTTCGACGTGCGGTACGACTTGACGAGTCCGTCGACCTCGATCGCCACGGTGCCCCCTCAGCTCTGTCGATCTGTCTGCATCGAACTGCGTACGCCGAGTCTGACAGATCGCGCCCTTCGGATCAGGGTTCGAACCGGACGCCGCGACCGCGAGTCGGCGCGTTCTCGTCGAGCGCGCGTCGGGCGGCCTCGAGCGACAGCCCTCCGTACCCGCGGCGCGCTAGTTGTCCGGAGAGGCGGCGGAGCGCCACATCACGCTCCAGCCCGCGCATGGCGCGCGCTTTCGTGCGTGCGAACTCGAGCGCCCGCGCGAACTCGTCATCGGGAAGCGCGGCGAGGACGTCATCGATCACATCGCGGGCGATTCCGCGCTGGGCAAGGCTGCGCGCCAACGCGGACCGCCCCTGGCTCTTGCGTTCGATGCCGGAGTGCAGGAGCTGATCGGCCAGACGCGCGTCGTCGAGATACCCGTTGCTGATGAATCGGGCGATGATCTCTTCCCGTGACCCCTCATCGACCTCGCACCCCGCGAGCACGTCGCGCGCTTCACGCTCGGAGAGCGAGCGAGTGCGCAGCTTTCGCAGCAGCGTGGCCTCGCCGGCGGCGGCGATCTCGTCCCCTGCCGCATCGGCGGCCGGCGCAAGCGCGCTGGCTCTCTCGTCCGTATGGCCGGCCCAGGTGTTGTTCCACTCAGGTACGGCGCCGAACAAGGGGATCACGGGGGCGAGAGTCTCCTCGCCCCCGTCGTCACTGTGCATCGCGGCGAAGCACGTCAGGCCGGGCGACGCTCGGCTAGGTCGGCGACGGGCGCCGCACCTTCCGCCGACTTCGGCTGGCCGATGCCGAGCTTCTGAAGGATCTTCTGCTCGATGTCGGCGGCGATATCGGTGTTCTTCAGCAGGAAGTTGCGCGCGTTCTCCTTGCCCTGCCCCAGCTGCTCGCCGTCGTAGGTGTACCACGCCCCCGACTTCTTCACGATGCCCTGGTCGACGCCGTAGTCGATGAGGGAGCCCTCGCGGGAAATGCCGACGCCGTACAGGATGTCGAACTCGGCCTGCTTGAACGGGGGCGCCATCTTGTTCTTGACGACCTTCACGCGGGTACGGTTTCCGACCGCTTCGGTGCCGTCCTTCAGCGTCTCGATGCGACGAATGTCCAGGCGCACGGACGCGTAGAACTTCAGCGCCTTGCCGCCGGCGGTCGTCTCGGGGCTTCCGAAGAAGACGCCGATCTTCTCGCGCAGCTGGTTGATGAAGATCATCGTGGTGTTGGTC
>QFPD01000275.1 GCA_003248845.1 Microbacterium sp.
GTTGCCCGACGGCTGGCATCCCGATGTCTTTGACATCGATGAGACGAACGAGCTCATCACCGCCGCCACCGCGGAGCCGATCCCGGTCGTCGAGGAACTCGAGTCTCTGCTCGAACTGGCGCGAAACCGCGGCGCACGCGGCCTGCGCGACGCGCTCACGCATCCATCCGCATCCGGTGCCACTGATATCAGCACCGACGAGGGCCCCGATCTCACCGAGCCGTTCCGTGTGCTCCTCGACGTCGTCGGGGACGGCGTGGCGCTCACCAGCGCCGGGTATCTGAAGCCCGCCGCCGTCGAGCAGATCGCACACCGCACAGGCATCACCGAATGGTGGATCGGCAAGGCCAACCGCGAAGACCTCACCTGGCCCGTCTGGGAACTCCGCGCCACGGCACGAGCGCTGGGACTCGTGTCGGTGCGCAAGGGCCGCATCGCCCCGACTCAGGCCATCGCCAAACGCCGAGATGACCCGCGCGCGATCCTGCGGCACATCACCGGCCGGCTCCCGCTCGGAACAACCCCCGCCGAGCGGCACGCCGGATGGATGGCGCTCACCGTCGTCGCGAACGAGACACCCGCTGAACTGTGGGAAGCGAGCATCAGCGAACTCATGCTCGATCTCGGCTGGCGCGACCGCGAGGACCCCTACCGTGCCCCCTCACCTCAGAGTCCCACGCTCGACGCGCTCCACCTGCTCGCGGGGGCGATGCGGGTGCACTGGCGGCCCAGAGGCGTGAACACGGCTGTCGCAGCCGTCGCCCGGGCCGTCATACGGGGCTGACCGTCTGGTCACCAGATCAGGTGCCGCGAGGTCCGGCAGAAACCGTCACAGTTCCGCCCTACCTGTAGCCGATTCGGTCGGCTCAGACGGTGCGCCGGATGCCGTGCTCCAATTCCGTTCGACGGGGCTCCACAGGGCGTTGGCGTCGAGCCCGCCCAGGGCCGGGTCGACGAAGTCGTCAGCAAGATGCGCATCCTCGGCCACGTACTCCGTGGGCAAGGTTACGGTGCGCTGCTGCTTACGACCGTTGCCGATCTCGACGACGCTCAGCGCACCGTCGTTGCCGACGTGCTGCACTGTCCAGGTCTGCCGGTTGGCAACGCCGAGAGCGGACTGGTTGCGGCGAGTCTGGATCACGTCCCCGACACCTATTGGTAGGCCGTCGCTGCCGAACACCGTCCGCGCGTCATCGACCTCGCCGCGGTCGACCCGCTCGGCACGGATGCGTTCGTTCAGCGACCGGGCCTCGTCGTTTGTCGCAGCGGTGATCGTATCCGCTGGGTGCGTCGTCCTGGCAATGTTCTCCCGCACGTCGTGGTCGGTGTCGTGCAGGACGATCAGTCCACACTCGTTCAGTCGATCGAAGATCGCGACGGGGTTGCGGGCATGCCGCAGCTCGAGCGTGAGCGCCGCATAGGCGGGGTCGGTGAAGCGGTGCAGGCTCGTCATATCGACGACTGCTGGGGTGAGCTTGGCGGCGATGTCGAGAACGCCTCCGCGACCGACCGCGGAGAGTTGCGCCCGGTCTCCGACGAGGGCGACAGTCGCCCCGGCCTCGTCCGCGACGTGCAACAGGGCGAGGGCGGAGTCTTGGTCGAGCATCCCTGCCTCGTCGACGACGATCCGCTCACCTCGCGCGAGACGTGCCTCCTGCACCGGCCCCCGGTAGGTGCTTCCGGTTTCGGGATCGGCATCACCGGGCCGCAGGCGCGTCCACACGCCGTCGTTGTTCCACCGGAATCCATGCGCGTAGACGAGCGCAGCAACGGAGTCGCTCGGGATGCCGAGTTCCTGGGCAGAGACGTCGGCGGCCTTCTTCGTCGGCGTGACGACCCGCATCTCACGACCGTCCACGGCTGCGGCGGCTATGGCTGTCTTGAGCATCGTTGTCTTGCCCGACCCCGCGGCGCCTTCGACCACGACGAGCGGGTCGGGGGATGCGACGACGGCGGCCGCCCGCTCCTGGTCATCATCCAGGTCCGCCAGCACCGCAAGCTCGTGTAGGTCCGGGATGCGCTGGTTGGACTTCTCCGCGCGTGCGGTGAGCAGGTCGCGCAGCTCCGTCTCGGCAGCGACGACGCGCAACGACGTCAGATGCGCGACGTGCTCCGGCTTCGGCGCACCGGGTGGGAAAACGGAGAGGCAATCCGATGCTGCGAGCTGCGTCGCCAGTTGTACGAACTCTCGCAGCTCCTCGGGTGTGGCTTGCACGCCGTGCTCGGTGGTGATGCGGGTGACGTGCTCGCGCAGCGTATGCGCCGTCCACGCCGATGCGCCAGCCGCCGCACGGTCAAGTGCACGAGATGCGACTTCCTCGATGCGCAGCTCGTCGAGCGCAACCGGTGCAGGCCTGTGCGCCCGTGGTTCATCCGGGCTGTAGCCTGCGTCTTCAAGCTCCGCACGCCAACCGGCCTCGCTGCCGAGCACCGTCGGTTTCTTCCCTGGGCGTTCGTGCTCCCACGCCTTCGCTTTCAGCCGCGCCCGCACGACCGGCCCGGGTTCCTCGCCGGGATGCGCAGCTTCCCATTCGGCCTCGAAGGCGGCGAGGTTGCGTTCGACCTGCGCACCGCGCTTCGACAGGGCCGCGTTGAACGGCTCCAGCTCTGCCACCTCTCCCGTCACCAGGTCGAGCGTGAGCCCGAGCTTGACGGCGCTCACTGAAATTCCCCACTTCCGCTCATCGAAATTCCCCACCCTGGGTCGCTCCGCCGCATGAGGCGGGCCTCCCTCGATGCTGGTGGTCTCTGACCACACACCAGCCTTCGAGGGAGGCCCGTTCCTCATGCTCTCAGAGAGGAGCAGCGTGGATATCCACGCTCTACACAGGCAGGGATTCACGATCAGCGAGATCGCCCGCCGCACCGAACACGACCGCAAGACGATCCGCGCGTACCTGAACGGCGAGCGGCAACCTGGCGTCCGCGTCCAGGCGCCGGACCCGTTCGAGGAGTTCGTCGACTACGTCACCGCCAGGCTCACCGAGGACCCGCACCTCTGGGCCCAGACGCTGCTGGACGAGTTGCGTCCGCTCGGGTTCACGGGGTCGTATCCGACGTTGACGCGGCAGATCCGGACCCGATCGCTGCGGCCAGCGTGTCTGGCTTGTTCGCATGTCACGCGACGCGCCAACGCGGTCATCGACCACCCACCCGGCGAGGAGACCCAGTTCGACTGGCTCGAGCTGCCCGACCCACCGCTCGGCTGGGGGTTCCCGTCGAAGAAGGCGTTCCTGCTCGTCGGGTCGCTCGCGCACTCCGGGGTCTGGCGGGCGGTGATCTCCTCGTCGATGGACGTCCCGCACCTGCTGGCCGCGATGACGACTCTCCTGGCGTTGC
>QFPD01000276.1 GCA_003248845.1 Microbacterium sp.
CGACCGACTCGCCGCCGATGCCGGCGCCGCGCTTGATGGCGCGGTCGATGTTGTCCTTCGGGACGGAGGTCTTCTTCGCCTTCAGGACGGCATCGAAGAGGGTCGGGTTGCCCGCCTGGTCGGCTCCGCCGAGCTTCGCGGCGACTTCGATGTTCTTGATGAGCTTCGCCCACGACTTGGCACGGCGCGCGTCGATGACGGCCTTCTTGTGCTTGGTCGTGGCCCATTTGGAGTGTCCGGACATGACAGCCAGTTTACGGGGATCAGGCCATGATCTTCGCGAGGGTGCGGAGGTTGCGGGTCGTCGTGGATGCCGCGAACCGCGCCTTCGCGAGAAGCTTCTCGTACGGGGTATCGGTGGAGGACCCTTTCGCGGGGTTCCAGTAGACGACGCCTGCCCCGCCCCGCGCGGGGTCGATATCGGGGTCGAGGTCCGCGATCGCCGCAACGAGCTCGCGAAGGACGGCGTCGTCGCTCGTGAACACGACGTAGGGCTGTCGAGCCGCATCCCCCGCGTCGAAAGGGAAGCCCGTGATGGCATGCGCGAGCTCGTCTCGAGACACGAGCACGATCCACGCGTCGTACCCGAATCGCTCGCGCAGTCCGGTCTCGATCCGCTTCTTCAGCTCCGCGCGGCGAGGTTCGGGTTCATCGGCCTCGAACCGCACGTTGCCGCTCGCGAGCACCGTCTTCACCTCGGCGAACCCGAGGTCACGGAAGAGAGCACCCAGTTCGGCGCTCTTCACGGTCACGCCGTTCACGTTGACTCCGCGCAGCAGCGCCACCCAGGTCGTCATGCCGGAACGCTACCGCGCGGCGCGCACGAGTTGCAGGAACAACTCGTGGAAGCGCGTCTCGCCGGATACCTCGGGGTGGAACGCCGTCGCGACCAGGTTCCCCTGCCTGACCGCAACGACGCCACCGCCAGGCAGCGTCGCGAGCGCTCGCGCTGCGGGCCGGACCTCGACGACGAGCGGGGCGCGGATGAAAGCCGCATGCACCGGGCCGTCGAAGCCGGCGACGGTGATCTCGGTCTCGAACGACTCCACCTGACCACCGAACGCGTTGCGCTGCACCGTCACGTCAAGTCCGCCGAAGCTCTCCTGTCCGTCGATGGGATTGGCGATGCGATCGGCGAGCAGGATCATCCCGGCGCACGTCCCGTACACGGGCATGCCACCCGCGATCGCGTCGCGGACCGGTTGCTGCATGCCGAACGCCCGGGACAGCTTGTCGATGACGCTCGACTCACCGCCGGGCAGGACGAGTCCATCGACGGATGCCAGGTCGTCGGGCCGGCGCACGAGTGTCACGTCGGCGCCCAGCGCGGTCAGCACACGGGTGTGCTCCCGCACATCGCCCTGCAGCGCGAGAACGCCGACGCGGGTCACCGCACGCCCACGGGCCGAAGTCACCAGCCGCGCTCGGCGAGGCGGTGCGGAGCCGGCAGATCGGTGACGTTGATGCCGACCATGGCTTCGCCGAGCCCTCGAGAGACCTCCGCGATGACCTTCGCGTCGTCGAAGAACGTCGTGGCCTTGACGATCGCGGCGGCACGCTCGGCGGGATTGCCGCTCTTGAAGATGCCCGAGCCCACGAAAACGCCGTCCGCGCCGAGCTGCATCATCATCGCGGCATCCGCCGGCGTCGCAACACCGCCCGCGACGAACATCACGACCGGCAGCGCGCCCGTTTCGGCCACCTCGGCGACGAGTTCGTACGGCGCCTGGAGCTCCTTCGCCGCGACGAACAGTTCGTCCTTCGGCAGGGCGGCGAGCGCCGCGACCTCACCGCGGATCTTGCGGATGTGCTTCATCGCCTCTGAGACATCACCCGTACCGGCTTCGCCCTTCGAGCGGATCATCGCGGCGCCTTCGTTGATGCGTCGCAGCGCTTCGCCGAGGTTCGTGGCACCGCAGACGAACGGCACGGTGAACTTCCACTTGTCGATGTGGTTGACGTAGTCGGCGGGCGACAGCACCTCGGACTCGTCGATGTAGTCGACGCCGAGCTCCTGCAGCACCTGCGCCTCGACGAAGTGACCGATGCGCGCCTTCGCCATCACCGGGATCGAGACCGCCTCGATGATCCCGTCGATCATGTCCGGGTCGCTCATTCGCGAGACGCCGCCCTGCGCGCGGATGTCAGCGGGCACGCGCTCGAGCGCCATGACCGCGACGGCGCCGGCGTCCTCTGCGATCTTCGCCTGGTCGGGCGTGACGACGTCCATGATGACCCCGCCCTTCAGCATCTCGGCCAAGCCCCGCTTGACGCGGGAGGATCCGGTGGTGGGTGAGGACATCGTGGGGCTCCTAGCGGACGGAACGGATCGTGGGGGTCATCATCTTTGACCTAGGCCAAAACGTACCATGGCCTGTCACATAGACTGGACGCCGATGAGGGGTGGAGGCATGGTCATCACCGGCGCCACGGCGACCGAGATCGCCGAGAGCGTGCGGCAGCAGATCGAGCGCGCTGAACTCGCCCCCGGCGATGCGCTTCCTCCGGTCCGTGCGCTCGCCGACGACCTGCAGGTCAACCGCAACACCGTCGTCGCCGCGTACCGTCACCTCACCCAGGCCGGGCTTGTCGAGGCGCGCGGGCGTGCAGGCACGCGTGTGGCCGAACCCACCGCCGTCGCGCAGGAGGGGTTCGCCCGCGGCACGGTCCTCCGCGATCTCGGCACGGGCAACCCGGACGCCGCGCTCATTCCGGACGCACGCACTGCCCTCGGGCGAATCGCCTCGCGACCGGTCCTGTACGGCGAGCCCGTCATCGACCCCGATCTCGACCGCTGGGCGACCGCGTGGATGCGCGAAGCCGTCGCTGACGAGCGCCCACTGCGCCTCACGGTCACCGGCGGCGCTTCCGACGCGATCGAACGCCTTCTCGCGCAGACGCTCACCCGTGACGACGCCGTTGCACTCGAGGACCCGTGCTTCCTCGCGAGCCTCAACACCGTGCGTCTCGGCGGCTACCGGCCCGTCGCCGTCCCCGTCGACGCCGAGGGGATGACCGTCGCCGGCCTCAGGGCGGCGTTGGATGCCGGGGTGCGCGCGGTCGTCTGCACGCCGCGCGCGCAGAACCCGACGGGCGCGAGCCTCAGCGCGCGGCGCGCCGCCGACCTGCGAGCGGTGCTGACCGACCACCCCTACGTGCTCGTGATCGAGGACGACCACTTCTCCCTCCTGTCATCGCAGCCCTTCCACTCCGTGATCGGCCCCGACCACCAGCGCTGGGCTCTGATCCGGTCCGTGTCGAAGTTCCTCGGACCGGACATGTGCCTCGCCGTGACCGCCTCCGATCCGGACACCGCCGAGCGGCTCGCACGCCGCCCC
>QFPD01000023.1 GCA_003248845.1 Microbacterium sp.
GAACATGACTCCCCTCCTGCCGTGCTCAGTCCTGCTTCGGCCGCCGGAACATCTTCAGCAGCCGGGTGACCGGATCGTAGAACTCGTCGACGACCGTGGATGCCTCGTGCAGCGGCGCCGTCACGACCGCGAACAGGGTCGCCGCGGTGACGGAGAGGACGGCGACCGCCGCACGTCCCCATCGGCGGCGCGGCGGCTTCGCGGCGGCCGCAGGCCCTGGGTCGCGGCGGGCCTCGCGCCGGCGGCGAAGAGTCAGCCAGAGATCGGAGATCCCACGCATGATGAGCATCGCGCCGAACACGACCGCGACGACGAGCAGCGTGATGTCGGGCCAGACGAGCGCGAGGATGCCGAAGATGACACCGGTGCCGCCGAACGCGGCATCCGCGATCCGGGAGTCCCAGCCGCGTCCCTTCGCGAACGCACCGGTGACGCCGGCCGCTCCCGCCGCGAGCAGGAGAAGCCCCGTGATGACGGCGATCGCGCGCACGGTCAGGCCCGGCCAGGCGAGGACGAAGACGCCCAACACGATCCATCCGATCGCGAGCGCGCCGCGCCAGCGACGCTCGCCTTCGTCGACACGGCCGGTCGCCTCGAGGATGCCGGTGAGCACCATGCCGCCGCCGACGAGCAGCGCGAGGAGGTCGAGCGCGGTCGTCGGGCGCAGGACGATGACCGCGCCGAGCACGATCGAGAGGACCGACAGGCTGATCCGCATCCAGGTGGGCATGCGCCGCGCGAGCCTCACGAGAGTGAGGCGCTCCATCCAGTCTGCGCGGGCCATCGCTCCAGGCTACGAGAGCGCGGGGCCGTGTCGGCGCGCGGCCCTAGGCTCGAGGTATGGCCGCCGTCACCCTCAACCGCGAGATCCTCCGGTTGGCGGTCCCGGCGCTCGGCGCACTCGTCGCCGAGCCGATGTTCCTCATCGTGGATGCCGCGCTCGTCGGCCATCTCGGCGTCGTCCCCCTCGCCGGGCTCGGCATCGCGTCGGCCGTGCTGCAGACGATCGTGGGGCTCATGGTGTTCCTCGCCTATTCCACGACACCGGCGGTCGCGCGCCGCTTCGGCGCGGGCGAGCATTCCGGCGCGGTCCGGGCGGGCATCGACGGGCTGTGGCTCGCGCTCGGGCTGGGCGTGGTGCTCGCGGTCGTCGGCTCGGCGCTGACGCCGTGGCTGGCCGGGCTCTTCGGCGCGACGCCCGACGTGACGCAGCAGGCGGTCATCTACCTGCAGCTGTCGATGTGGGGCCTGCCGGCGATGCTCATCGTGTTCGCCGCCACCGGGCTTCTGCGCGGCATGCAGAACACGGTCACTCCGCTGTGGATCGCAGGCTTCGGCTTCGGCTTGAACGCGCTGCTGAACTGGCTGTTCATCTACGGGTTCGGTTGGGGCATCGCCGGATCGGCAGCCGGCACGGTGGTCGCACAATGGAGCATGGTCGGCGCCTACGCGGTGGTCGTGGGAAGGCTGGCGCGCACGCACGCGGCATCGCTCCGTCCGGAGCGCGCAGGTCTCCGCGGCTCGGCGACGTCGGGCGGGTGGCTGTTCCTGCGGACGGTGTCGCTGCGCGCGGCGTTCCTGCTCACGGTGTTCGTCGCGACAGGGCTCGGCACCGACGAACTGGCCGGGTGGCAGGTCGCGTTCACGATCTTCTCGACGGCGGCGTTCGCGCTCGACGCGCTGGCGATCGCCGCCCAGGCGCTCGTCGGGCGCGGGCTCGGCGCCGGGGACGAGCCGTTCGTGCGGCACGTGCTCGGACGCACGGTGGCATGGGGGGCGTGGTTCGGAGTCGTCGTGGGCGCCGTCATCGCTGCCCTGTCGGGGGTGATCGGCCTCGTCTTCACCGGGTCGCCGCAGGTGGCCGCGCTCATCCAGCCGGCGCTGCTCGTCCTCGCGATCGCGCAGCCTGTGTGCGGCATCGTGTTCGTGCTCGACGGTGTGCTGATGGGCGCTGGCGACGCCCGCTACCTTGCAATCGCGGGCGGGCTGAACCTCGTCCCGTACGTGCCCGCACTCGTCATCGTCGCACTCACGCACCCGACGGGGGCGGCTGGGCTCGCCTGGCTGGCCGCCTGCTTCTTCGGTGTGTACATGCTCGCGCGCCTCGGCACGCTCGGCTGGCGCGTGCGGCGCTCGGAATGGCTCACCGCCGGAGTGTGAGCGCAGCCCTCCCGCGGGCGGCTCACGCGTAGCGACGGCACCACTCGTACATGACGACGGCGGCTGCCGCGCTGGCGTTGATCGAGCGCGTCGAGCCGTACTGCGTGATCTCGACGACAGTGGATGCCGCGGCCACCGCCTCGGCGGACAGGCCCGGCCCCTCCTGCCCGAACAGCAGCGCGCAGCGCTCGGGGAGATCGGCGCGATCGACCGGCACCGACCCGGTCACGTTGTCGACCGCGACGACCGGAACCGCGGCATCCGCCGCCCACGCGGCGAAGGCGGCGATGTCGTCGTGGTGGCGCACGTGCTGATAGCGGTCGGTGACCATCGCGCCGCGGCGGTTCCAGCGACGCCGGCCGATGATGTGCACCTCCGCGGCGCCGAACGCGTTGGCGCTGCGCACGATCGACCCGATGTTCATGTCGTGCTGCCAGTTCTCGATCGCGACGTGGAACGGGTGGCGGTGCTCGTCGAGGTCGGCGACGATCGCCTCCATCGTCCAGTATCGGTAGCGGTCGACGACATTGCGGCGGTCACCCGCGGCGAGGAGGTCGCGGTCGTAGCGCGGGTCATCCGGCCATGCGTCCGGCCCTTCGGGCCACGGCCCGACGCCGACCGGCAGTTCCGGCTCGGTCGTGTCGCCGGTCTGGCCGTTCTCCCCCACTCCGCAAGGCTATCCCCGCACAGCCGCGCACTCCGCTGTTTTCGGCTCGCCGAAAAATATCCTGCTATATTTTTCGGCATGCCGAAAACAGCCGCTGTCGCGACGCGCCGCTCCCGCGCCGCGTGGCTGCTTGGGCCCGCCCTCGTCGCCGGCGTCGCCTATCTCGACCCCGGCAACGTCGCGAGCAATATGACGGCCGGCGCGAGCTTCGGATATCTGCTCGTCTGGGTCGTCGTACTCGGTAACGCGATGGCATGGCTCATCCAGTACCTCTCCGCAAAGCTCGGAATCGTGACGGGGCACAGTCTCGCCGAGACTCTCGGTGCGCGCTTCCGGAGCGACGCGGCTCGCCGCGCCTACTGGCTGCAGGCCGAGGTCGTCGCGATGGCCACCGACATCGCCGAAGTGATCGGCGGGGCGGTCGCGTTGTGGCTGCTCTTCGCCGTGCCACTCCCCATCGGGGGGCTCCTCACCGGGGCTGTCTCGATCGGGCTGCTGCTCGTCCAGCAGCGGCGCGGCGCTCGCGCCTTCGAGTTCGTCGTGATCGGTCTGCTGGCGGTCATCGCGCTCGGGTTCACGTACGGGGTGATCATCGCCCCACCCGACCCCGCGGGGGTGGCGTCGGGGCTGCTCCCCCGCTTCGACGGCACCGACTCGGTGCTCCTCGCCGCCTCGATCCTCGGCGCGACGATCATGCCGCACGCGATCTACGCGCACTCCGCCCTCGCCCGCGACCGCTTCACCGCCGACACGGCGCGACCGGCCGACCGCTCCGCCGGTACACGACGCCTGCTCACGGCCACCCGATGGGACGTCACGATCGCCCTCGCGATCGCGGGCACCGTGAACCTCGCGATCCTGCTGCTGGCCGCGGCGAACCTCGCCGGCGTCCCCGGCACCGACAGCCTCGAAGGCGCGTACGCCGCCCTGCAGACCGGGCTCGGCGCCACCGTCGCGACTCTCTTCGCCGTCGGCCTGCTCGCGAGCGGCCTCGCGAGCACCGCGGTCGGCGCGTACGCCGGCGCCGAGATCATGCACGGCCTCCTGCGCGTGCGCATTCCGCTTCTCGCGCGGCGGCTCGTGACGCTCGTCCCCGCCATCGCGATCCTCGCAGCCGGCGTCGACCCGACGTGGGCGCTCGTGCTCAGCCAGGTGGTCCTGAGCTTCGGCATCCCGTTCGCTCTCGTGCCGCTCGTCTGGCTCACGGCTCGCGCCGACGTCCTGGGCGCGCACCGCAATCGCTGGTGGACGACGGCGGCGGGCGCCGTCGCGGCGGTGCTGCTCATCGCGCTGAACGCCGTTCTTCTGTGGCTGGTGCTGAGCGGCGGCTAGCCTGGACGCGTGCCCGCCGCCGCCCCCTCGACCGCGATCGACGACTACCTGAAGACGATCTACCACCACACCGAGTGGCAGAACGATCCGGTGACTCCGTCTCAGCTCGCAGCGACGCTGGGGCTCGCGCCGTCCACCGTGACGGAGATGGTGCAGAAGCTCGCCGCGGCCGACCTCGTGTCCCACCGGCCATACGGTCCGGTGTCGCTGACGGATGCCGGCAGGCTCCGCGCCGCCGCGATCATCCGCCGCCATCGCCTCATCGAGACGTGGCTCGTGCGCGAGTTCGATTACGCGTGGGACGAGGTGCACGACGAAGCCGAGGTCCTCGAGCACGCGATCAGCGATCGACTACTCGAGCGGATCTCGGCACGGCTCGGTCACCCGACGCGTGATCCGCACGGCGACCCGATCCCGGATGCCGCGGGTGCCGTCGACCGCGACCCGTTCCTGCTCCTCGGCGACGCACCCATCGGCCACACGGGGCGCGTGCTGCGCGTGAGTGATCGCGACCCGGCGCTCCTGCGCGCGCTCGAGGCGGCCGGCGTCGATGTCGGTCACTCCGTCACGGTCACGGGCAGAGGCGCCGTGCAGGTCGACGGCGGGTCGTCGATCGGGCTGCCGGATGCCGCGGCATCCGCCGTCTGGCTCACCGCCTGACACCGCACGCTCGGGCTCGGGCTCGGGCGGACCGTCGCAGGTGCGCAAAGCCGAGTCACGAACTCCGCAGAATGTCACGAACTCCGCACTGCGGGGCGGGAACGGATGCGGAGTACGCGCACATCTGCGGAGTTGATGCGCCGCCGGTCACCTCCGCCGGCGCTTGCGACTCGCCTTCAGATAGGGCCATTCGACACCCGTCGCATGCTCGCAGTAGTTCCAGAGGCGCGCCGCGAGATCCTCGTCGCGCGTGATCTTCGCGGCCTCCGCACGGCGCGGGGCGCCGCCGACGACCCGCGCCGGCCCCCAGAACGAGCCGCTCTCGGCATCGGGGTCGACGAGGGCTCGTACGAGCGACCACGCGCCGTGCTCCTTCGACTGCGTGATGGGCGCCTGCAGGTTGCCGAAGAAACGCGTCGCGCGTGAAGGTTCGTTGACGCCGAGGATGCCCCGGGTGCGGCCGCTCACGGAGTACCCCGGGTGCGCGACGACGCTCGAGATCGGCACGTTCGCCGCTCGCAGCCGTCGATCGGCTTCGAAGCCCAGCGCCGTCGTGGCGACCTTGGACTGCACGTACGCCCGCCACGGCGTGTACCCGTTCTCGAGCTCGGGATCGATCGGGTCGTAGGGCCACATCGATGTCGACATGGAGCCGACCCAGACCATGCGCCCGCGTCCCGCGGCGAGCGGCAGCAGCAGTTCGCCGGCGAGCGCGTAGTGGCCGAGCGCGTTCGTCGCGAAGACGACCTCGTGCCCATCGGGTGTCGTCTCGCGCTCCCGCGGCGGGTGCACGACGCCCGCGTTGAGCAGGAGTCCGTGCAGACCCGCGCGGCCGCGCGCGGTGGCGGCGGCGGCGCGGACCGAACCGAGGTTGCTCGTGTCGAGCAGGAGGGTGTCGACCTCGGCAGCCGGCACCTGCCGCCGGATGGCGGCGCGGGCGGCGGCGAGGCGATGGGGATTGCGTCCGGTCATGATGACGTGGGCTCCGGCACCCGCGAGCTGCAGGCACGAGAAGAAGCCGAGCCCGGCAGTCGACCCCGTGACGAGGTACCGCTTGCCGCCCAGGTCGGGAAGCTGCGTCGGATCCCACCGGTCGCGTGCCACGTGTCCGACCCTAGGCGCATTCGCCCCGCTAGGCTGGGCCCCATGCGGACACGCGCCGATATCGAGTGCTGGCTGACCGACATGGACGGCGTGCTCGTCCACGAGAGCAAGCCGATTCCGGGGGCGGCCGAACTGCTCGCGCAGTGGCGCGACACCGCAACGCCGTTCCTGGTGCTGACGAACAACCCGTTCTACACACCGCGCGATCTGAGCGCCCGGCTGCGCATGTCGGGACTCGAAGTGCCCGAAGACCGCATCTGGACGTCGGCGCTCGCGACCGCGGAGTTCCTGCGCTCGCAGCACCCCCACGGCACGGCCTTCGTCATCGGCGAAGCGGGGCTGACCACCGCGCTGCACGAGGCGGGATTCGTCATGACCGAGACGCAGCCCGACTACGTCGTCGTCGGTGAGACGCGCAACTATTCGTTCGATCGCATCACGCAGGCGATCCGCTTCATCAACGCCGGGGCGCGATTCATCATCACGAACCCGGATGCCACGGGCCCGACTCCCACCGGCATCGTTCCCGCGACCGGGTCGTTCGCGGCCCTCATCACGCACGCGACAGGCAAGGCGCCGTACGTCGTCGGCAAGCCGAACCCGATGATGTTCCGCTCGGCGATGAACCAGATCGGCGCGCACTCCGAGAACACCGGCATGATCGGCGACCGCATGGACACCGACGTCGTGGCGGGCATCGAGGCGGGTCTGCACACGATCCTCGTGCGCACGGGAATCTCCGACGACGCCGAGATCGAGCGCTACCCGTTCCGCCCCGACGAGATCGTCGACTCCGTCGCCGATCTGCTGTCGGCGGAGCCGGTCGAGTCGGAGATGCCGGAGGGCCTGTGATCTCGTCGGGCGAACAGACCGCGCTGTACCTCACAAGCATCGTCATCCTGCTCGGGACGCTGACGACGTTCATCGTGCAGTACGTGCGGTCGCGGCGACGCCGACGTGGTCCGGACGACTCGGGCGACTCGGGTTCGACCGGTTCGGGAGGGGCAGTCTGATGGCGCTGATTCTCATCCTCACGGGGCTCGCCCTGCTCATCATCGCGCTCGTCCTCTTTGTGCAGGGGCGCAAGGATGCCCCGCAGGGAACCCCGTTGCCGAACGGCCGCGGCATCCTCGCGCTGACGCTCGCGGGGCTGCTGCTGGCGCTGGCATCCCAGTTGCCGATGTTCCGCTGAAGCGTCGCGTTTTTCTCTTCTGAGCGGGTCTTTTCACCCCGTTCCGTGTCCGACCCCCCTGTCAGAATGAGGGGTATGGACCTCCTCACGCACCGGCTCGACGACCTGCACGCGCAGGCCGCGACGCTGGTCGGCGAGGCGGCATCGGAGCGGGCGCTCGAGCGCGCGACGGAGGCCGAGCTCGCAGCGCAAGTGGCCGCGATCGCAGGCTTCGCCCGGCTCGCCGAGGCGCTCCTGATCGATGCGGTCGGCGAGGTGGCACGGCGCTCCGGCCACGCGGTGCGCGACGAGCGGATGACGTCGCACCTCGGATGCCGCGACACGGTCGAGCTCGTCCAGTCCCTCACGCGCGTCGGGCCGCAGACGGCCGCGCGCCTGGTGCGGGCGGCGACCGCCGTACGCCCGGCCGTGTCCGAGGCGACCGGCGAGGCGCTCGACGCACCGTTCCCGAGTGTGCGCGGCGCGATGCTCGACGGCACGATCGGCGTCGACGGCATCCTCGCGATCACCGATCCGCTGCAGGCGACGGCGCCGCGCGTGTCGGCGAGTGCGCGGCGCAACGCCGCCGACATCGTCGTCGCAGAAGCGCGCGGCGAGGGGCCGGACGCCGCGCCGCCGGCGTGCGCCGCCCTGCTGAAGATCCACGCGCAGGCGTGGGCGCTTGCGCTCGATCAGGACGGCGCGGAGCCGCGGGAGCGAGCTGCCGAACGCAAGCGCGCGGTGGTGATGGGCGTCGCCTCGACCGATGGGGTGCCCATTCGAGGCCTGCTGCTCCCCGAGGTGGCAGCGCAACTGCAGACGATCTTCGACGCGCAGCTCTCGCCGAGGGTCGCGTTCGACGACCCGGCGGCGGATGCCGAGGCTCCCCTCCCCGCGCGCGACGACCGCAGCCGGGCGCAGCGGCAGCACGATGCGCTCGCGGCGGCGCTGCACGTCGCGGCATCCTCGGGACTTCTGCCGACGATCGGCGGGGCCGCTCCCACGCTCGTGGTTTCGGTGGACGCCGACGACCTCGCGCGCGGGGCGGGGTACGCGCACGCGCAGGGGTGCGAGCAGCCCGTGAGCGTGGCGGTCGCCCGTCACATCGCGTGCGGCGGCGTCGTGCAGCGGGTCGCGATGCGCGCGGGCCGGATCGTCGCGATCGGCACCGAGGAGCGGGTGTTCAACCGGCACCAGCGGCGTGCGATCGCGCTGCGCGACGGCGGCTGCGTGATTCCGGGGTGCGGAACGCCCGCCGGGTGGTGCGAGATCCACCATGTGACCGAGCACGCGGCGGGCGGGCCGACGCACACTGACAACGGCGTGCTGCTGTGCTGGTATCACCATCGGTTCCTCGAGCGGATCGGGTGGCGCATCCGAATGAACCGCGGCATCCCCGAGGTGCTCGCTCCACCGTGGCACGACACGCGCCGAGAGTGGCGCGCGGTGACGACGTCGCCGACGCGGCTGCGCACGCGGGTCGAGAGGCGCATTCTGACGACGTGAATCGGCGCGGTTTGTCACGGCGCGACCGAGTGCACGCGGGCCTGCGAATGCCTATCGTGGAGAGTACGGATACTCCAACGGAGGGGTGGGCCATGAACGACACGATCATCGTCGGCGTCACGGATGCCGCGGTTTCGGAACGAGCGATCGATTGGGCGGTGCGCCGCGCAGCGGACCGGGGCGGCCGGGTCGAGCTGCTCTCGGTCGTCGGGGGCGCGATCGGTGCGGTGGGTGAAGACGCCGTGATCTCCGACGCGCTCCGCGCGACCGAAGCGATGCTGAACAGCAAGGTCCGCGACATCACGGCCGATGGCATCGAGGTGACGACGCGCACCGAGGCGGGGAACCCGGTCGCGGCTCTCATCGAGGCATCCCGCTTCGCGTCGCTGCTGGTGATCGGCAGCGACTACCGCGGGCCGCATTCCGGGCCGGCGCGCGGCGCGCACGGCGTGCGGATCGCGGCGGGGGCGCATTGCCCCGTCGTGGTGGTTCCCGATGTGGATGCCGCCGACGACCGGAGCGGCGTCGTGGTCGGCATCGACGGCTCGCCCGTCTCGGAGCACGCGCTGCGCTTCGCGGCCGCGGAGGCCGACCGCCTGCGCGAGAAGCTCATCGCGGTGAGCGTGTGGACGCCGGTCGTCGCGCCGCGGAACGACTTCGCCGTCTACCCCGACCTGTACCTGGAGAACATGCAGGCAGCCACCGAAGAGGTACTCGCGCTGGCGCTCGCCGGCATCGCGAGCGACTACCCCGACCTCGAGGTCGAGCGGGTCGTCGAGCAGGGCTACCCGTCGCAGGTGATCAACGCGCACGCCCAGCACGCGACGCTCACCGTCGTGGGCACGCACGGTCGCGGCGCGATCGCCCGGTTCCTGCTCGGCTCGATCAGCCAAGAGGTGCTCGCCCGCCTCGCGACGGTGACCGCGGTCGTTCGCTGAGGCGGGGGTTGTGAGCTGGTCCTCACTCCGCCCCGTCCCCACGAGCCGCGTCGCGTCGCCTGCTCGCCCGGCCTCTCCCATCCGGAGTACCAGAACATCATCCCGGCGATCACGTCTCCACGATCGTGCACGACATCGACCTCGACAACTGGGGCGTCGGCGGCGGCCACGCCGCCAGCGGCATCCATCTGCCGCAGCTCACCCCCGTGCGCCTCCCGCGTCTCGGGGTTAACATCGCCCCATGGAGCCCGAGACGGCAGACACGAGCGCCCGCTACCGGCGGATGGACCCGCCCGTCCGGCGGGATCAGCTCGTCGAGTCGGTCGACGTCGCGAATCACCCGGGCCTGCCCTCTCAGCCCTTCCGCGAGCAGGAGTGGCTGATCCGCCACGTGGCGGGCTGACGATAACCGCGAGCCGCCCGTCAGGTTCTGATCTCGTGACGGCGGGGCTTGAGTCTTGCGGGCGCGTCGGTCGCCGACACCCATTCGGCGTGGAATGACCCGCGATAGCCGAAGAGGAACCCAAACCGAGCGTTGTGGACTTCCAGGTCGATGTGGAAGCGCTGGTCGCTGTCGTCATAGAACTCGTGGAGATGCGCACGTCCGCTGAAGATCATCGGAAAGCGAAAGCCGAAAGGCCCTTCGTAGAACCGTTGCGCGCGAGAAGTGAGGATCAGCCCACCCCGGTTGTCAACGCGCAGATCGAGGTCAACGGCAAGATGTTGGTGCGTGCCGAGGTAATCCACGATCCGACCGTCGTCCAGGATCATCGTCGCGTCGAACCGACGGCGCTTGGCTCCGATCGCGTACTCGCGGACGAATGTGACGGTCTCACGCCCGAACGGGTCGCGGTACGGGTAGTTCTCGATCGTGAACGGGACATTTGCGCCCGTGTCGGGGATGAGGATGTTCCGGAGCCGTCCGATCTGCAGGAACGGGACCGTCCACCAGGGGCCGCGACGGATGCTCGTCATCACCCCGCGCCCGACGCACGCTTCGCCGGAGTCGAGACCCACGCCGAATCGTCGTCGCATCATCGGGTGCAGCCGCTCGAAATCTGCCCCGAGCGCCGCTTCGAAGATCGATGTCACCGCGCCTCCCGTGGGTCCGGAAGTGCTGCCAAGGATGCGGGAGCCTCGGCGAGGTGATCGGCACGCCGCGACCTCCCCCGCGGCGCCCGTAGGCAGCGGGCAGCACGCGGGCGATCCGGTCGCCACCACCACAGCACGCTCCACAACGGCCACCGCTCAGGTGGGGTGCCCGTCTCCAGCCAGATCCGCAACCGGTCGAAGCTCCACGCAGTCGCCCACCCCAGCAGCGGGCGCACGACAACATCCAGCGCCCCCCACCCCGGCTGATAGTCGTACCCCGTGGAGAAGCCCGTGACGTGATCTCCACGCTCCACATAGCGCCAATAGCCGCGGCCGGACGCGATCGGAGAGAGACGATCATCCGTATGGAAGCGCAGTGCGGATGTCCGGGCTCCGTCCGAGCCGATCTTCTCGCCGAGGCTCACACCCCTGCCGCGTACGGTGTGGAAGGGGGCACGCCGCTCGTAGGTGAACGTCGACGCGCCGCCCTCGGTCACACCGGTGGGTGAGATCTTCGAGAATCGAATATCCCAGCGCACGTGCTGAGCGGGATTCTGAGTCGCCTCCCACACGTCATCGAGATCGGCGCGGATGGACGTCTCGACGTAGATTGCCCGGCTCCGCACAGAACGAACCTATGGCACGACACTCCGGACTCCCGCATCAGCCCTTCCGCGAGCAGGAATGGTTGATCCGCCACGCGGCGGGCTGACTCCGACTCAGGCGGCGTCTTCGGGGCGAATCCGGTTCGCGGCGGCGAGATTCGCGCGCATCTCCTCGGCGGTCTGGCGTGCGCCGTAGCCGGGGCGGTCGCGCTCGAGCCGCCACGACTCGTCGAGGCCACCCGCCGAGACGGTGTCGAACCCGAGAGTGTCGTACACGTCCGTGATGACCGCGATCGCCTCCGGATAGTCGGATGCCGTCCCGAGAGCCCGTCGGCCCGCGGTGCCCGCCGGGGTCCCGGTCGTCGTGATCTCGGCGGCGTAGATGTTGTTGAACGCCTTCGCGACCTTCGAATCGGGCAGGTGCACCTGCAGCAGTCCCGAGGTCGTGACCTCACCGGCATCCAGCGCCGGGATGTGGCCGTCGCGCTCCCAGTAGTAGTTGTTCGTGTCGAGCACGACCTTGCCGGCGAGCGGCTCGACGGGCAGGTCACCGATCGCGCCGAGCGGCACCGTGACGACCGCGACCTCCGCGGCTTCCGCCGCCTCCGTCGCCGTCGCGGCTCGCGCGAGCGGCCCGAGCTCGTCGATGAGGTCAGCGAGCGTCTCGGGCCCGCGCGAATTGGCGATCACGACCTCGTGACCGGCGCGCGTGAGCGCACGCGCGACCTGAGAACCGATGTGT
>QFPD01000277.1 GCA_003248845.1 Microbacterium sp.
CGCTCTCAGCCGATGAGTTCAAGGCGCTCTTCCGTGGACACCCCGGCGGCGTCGCCGTCATCACCGCCGATGCGGGCGACGGGCCCGTCGCCCTGACAGCGACGTCGGTCGTATCGGTGAGCGCGGAGCCGCCGCTGCTCATCTTCTCGATCTCAGCGCTCTCCTCGTCGTCCGATGCTCTCTCCCGCGCCGAGACCGTCGTCGTCCACCTCCTGGACGCGAACGACATCGAGGTCGCGAAGCTCGGCGCCGCCCGCGGGGTCGACCGCTTCGCGCAGGCGCAGAGCTGGTCGAGGCTCCCGACGGGGGAGCCCGTGTTCGACGGCGTACGCGCCTGGGTGCGCTGCGCCGTCATCGATCGCATGGATGCCGGGACATCCACCGTCATCGCGGCGCACGCGCTCGAGAGCGGTTTCGGGCGTGAGCTCGGTGCGGGTGATGCGGGGGATGCGCTCGTCTACCACAACCGCGCGTGGCACCGGCTCAGCGACCAGTCGCGGATCGACGCCTGAGCGGTCACGCTTCGTCGGGGCGCGTCTGCAGCAGTTCGGTGATCCACCACGTGAGCAGCGCGACGACCGTCACGAGCGCCACTTCGCTCGCCGACAGCGGGCGCAGCGCGAACAGCCCGGCGATGGCGACGAGGGCGATCACGGCACGCACGACTCCCCGCTGTGCGAAGAGCCAGCGGCCGACGGCGCCCGTGCCGAGTCCCCGGCCGATACGCGCGCGTCGAACGTCGCTGTTCACCGCGCCGATGACGCCGCGGAGTGCGATCGCCGCCCGCGACCGCCCGTGCGTCCAGGCGAGCACCGCGACGACGGCACCCACGAGGGCGACGATCGCGGACGTCCGCGCCATCCCGTCAGCGATCTGCGCGTAGATCGCGGCGAGGGCGGACGGTTCGAGCCCGGTCTGAGTGCCGACGGTCGTCATCAGGCCCGCACCGATCGCGATCCCGATCGCAAGTGCGCCCCCACCGATCAGGAGCCCGAGCCCGGCACCCAACAGCGCCGTCGCACGTCGGCGCGCGACGAGGATCCCGGCGGCGAGCAGTCCGAGCGTCACGACGGGGGCCCAGTAGCCGACCGCCGCGGCGACCGCGTGGCCCGTGCGGATCATCGCGAGAGTCTCGCCCGTGCCGACGATCACCACCCGATCGACCGGTGGAATGAGACCGGCGATTCTCACGCCCTGCGCGGTCAGGTGCTGCTTCACGGCATCGACGATGGCGCCGAGCTGGATGCCGACGCCGTCGTCCCTGCGGACGACGAGACCTCCGCCGTCCGACGTCGCCGCGGTCGTGAGAGCCCGGTGGCCGGCGCGCGTCGCCGTCGCCCACACCGCTGCGAATCCGTCCGAGGTCACGACCTGCGTCACGGCGCGATCGACCAGGCTTTCGAGGCCGTCCGCCGCGGGCTGCGAGAGGAGCGACAGAGCGGATGCCGCGGCCGGCGGGAGCCCGAGGCTCACGATCCCGTCGATCGCGGTGGAGGTGATCGCCGCGAAATCGACCTGATCCGTGATGGCGGCCGTCGTCTCGTCGATGATCATCTTCTGGACCGCGGGATCCGATGCGAGGGGAGCGAGGGTCGCGACGAACGTGTCCTCCTCGACGAGCTGCGCGCGGCCCCACGCCGTGACGATCGAGACCGGCACGAGAACCGATGCCACGACGATGCAGAGCGCTGAGATCCACGCGCGCCACCGCCCGCGACCGCCCACGGCCGTGATTCAGACCGCGCGGAGGACGGCGACGACCTTGCCCAACACGGTGGCGTCGTCGCCGAGAATCGGCTCGAACGCCGTGTTGCGCGGCAGCAGCCAGGTGTGTCCGTCGCGCTGGCGGAACGTCTTGACCGTCGCCTCGCCGTCGAGCATGGCCGCGACGATGTCGCCGTTGTTCGCGTTCGGCTGCGAACGGACGACGACCCAGTCGCCGTCGCAGATCGCGGCGTCGATCATCGACTCGCCGCTCACCTTCAGCATGAACAGCTCGCCCTTGCCCACGAGCTGACGGGGGAGCGGGAAGATCTCCTCCACCTGCTGGTCCGCGGTGATGGGGACACCGGCGGCGATGCGACCCACGAGCGGCACGAGCGCGGCGTCGCCCACCGCGGGCGCTTCGTCGGCGGGGTTCTCGACGGAGGAGCCGGGCAGATCGATGAGGACCTCCATCGCGCGAGTCTTACCCGCATCGCGGCGCAGGTAGCCGCTGAGCTCCAGCTGGTTGAGCTGGTGGGTGACGCTCGAGAGCGACTTGAGTCCGACGGCGTCGCCGATCTCGCGCATGCTCGGCGGATAGCCGTGCCGCGCGATGGAGCGCTGAATGACCTCCAGGATCGCGAGCTGCTTGTCGCTCAGGCTCTTGCGTCGCCGAGTCTGCGGCCGTTCCATGTCGCTCTCCTTCGATCGCACCGGACGCTCTCGTCTTCGAATGTCGGAGGTCGGTGATGGGGTGTCCTCGTCGAAACCGTATCCGGTATCGAGCGTCCGCACCGACAGGCTCACGCGTGTCGCGTTCGATTCGCTTCCGATCAGATGCGTTCTTGACATCCGCAATATATCGAAGATAGATTCGGAAGAGAACTTCGCATCCGGCTCTCCCGGCCGAGAGTCGGATGCGAAGATCACGACTTCCGTCGAGGAGAAGACCATGACCACGATCGACCTCACCGCCGCCACGTTCGCCCGTCGCGTTCCGACGACGCGACTGCGTCTGACTGTGCGGGGACGGCGTGTGCTCGCGGCGGTCGCCGCGCTTCCCGCGGTCCTCGCGCTCGCATTTGCAATCGTGTCGGGGGGTGGCGCGCTCGCCTCGAACGATGCCGGCGCTCCGGCGGGCTCATTCGAGCAGGTGACGGTCATGCCCGGCGACACGCTGTGGTCGATCGCCGAAGCGGCGGATCCGGCATCCGACCCGCGCGACGTGGTGGATGAGATCGTCCGCCTGAACGCGCTCCCGTCGGGTGCGCTGGCGGTCGGGCAGACGATCTCACTCCCCGCCCGCGCCGAGCGCTGAGGCTTCGTCGCGCCGTACGATGGTGCTGTGAGCGCGCGTCTCGATGACCTCCCCCTCCGGCCCGACCTGCGTGGGCTGACTCCCTACGGGGCACCGCAGGCGCCGCTGCCGGTTGCCCTCAACGTCAACGAGAACACCCACCCGGTGCCGGAGGATGTGGCCGACGACATCCTCGATTCGCTGGCGCACGCGCTGCGCGACGTCAATCGGTACCCGGATCGTGAGTTCACGGCCCTGCGCGAGGGATTCGCCG
>QFPD01000024.1 GCA_003248845.1 Microbacterium sp.
GGCAAGGGCCGCGCCGGCGCTCGCGACGACGTGCATCGCGGTGACCACGAGGAGCGGGATGCGCCGGCCGACCTTGTCGCTGAGCGGGCCGACGATCAGCTGCCCGAGTGCGAACCCGATCATGGTGCCGGTGAGCGTCAGCTGGATCGCCGCCGCGGTCGTGTGGAAATCGGCCTGAAGAACCGGGAAGGCCGGCAGGTAGAGGTCGACCGTGAACGGACCCAGCGCCGTCAAGGCGCCCAGCAGGATGATGTAGACGATACGGCGAGGCGTTGAGATCGCGTCGCCCGGGTGCAGCACGATCGGCGCGGTGGAGGGCGAAGCGGAGCGGTCGATGTCGCGCACGGATGTCCCGTCGGTGGCGGAAGGGGGAGAGTGAGAGGGCAACGCACGGATCTCGAAACGATTCGGCGAGCTTTCTATGATATTGCCGACAGTGGCCCCCGAGCCGACCCACGCACGTATTCGACTGCATAGGATCGGATCACCGGCGATGTCCGCGCCGGCTTCCCGAGCCGAGATCACGCACATGACCCCGACTTCCCCGCAGCAGCCCCCGTCGAAGCGCACGAGCGGAAACCCCGCGACGCAGGCGCGGATCGACCTCACGGTCAAGCAGCAGCGCGAACAGCAGAAGCAGGAGAAGCTGGCCGAGTACCAGCGCCAGCTCGCGAAGCGCCGCCGCAGCCGGCTGACCTGGTGGGTCGTCGGTTCCGTCGCCGCGCTCGCCGTCGTGGGCGTCGTCGCGGCATCCATCATCTTCGCCCCCGCCCCGGCGCCCACCTACGAGGCCGGGGGCACCGGCGCGACGATCGACGGTGTCGAGACGTTCACGAACGAGACCCGCCACGTCGAGGGCACGGTCGACTACCCGCAGAACCCGCCCGCGGGCGGCCCGCACAACCAGTACTGGCTGAACTGCGGCGTCTACGACCAGCCGCAGCAGAACGAGTACGCCGTGCACTCGCTCGAGCACGGCGCGATCTGGGTGACGTACGACGCCGCGCGGGTCTCCGGCGACGAGCTCGCGACGCTGAAGTCGCACCTGCCGTCGACCTATACGATCCTCTCCCCGTATGAGGGGCTGCCCGCCCCGATTGTTCTGAGCGGCTGGAACACGCAGCTGCAGCTGCAGGATGCGTCCGACCCGCGCATCCCCGCGTTCTTCGAGGAGTACTGGCGCAGCCAGAACGTCCCCGAGCCGGCAGCGGCGTGCACGGGCGCGATCGACGGGCCCGGCAAGCTGTCGTGAGCCGGTCTTCCGACCCGACGCCCGCGCGTGCCCTGCCGCCGTGGTGGGCAGTGCTCTTCGTGGCCGTCGCCGTCGCCGCACTCGCGTTCGCGATCGGGC
Organism: Microbacterium sp.; assembly: GCA_003248845.1. Taxonomy (GTDB): domain Bacteria; phylum Actinomycetota; class Actinomycetes; order Actinomycetales; family Microbacteriaceae; genus Microbacterium. The sequence goes on from QFPD01000024.1 coordinate 1,352, forward strand.
GCTTCTCGACGTTCGGCGCGGGCGCGGCGGGGGCGCTGCCCGGCACCGACTCGCCCGAGGCGGGTTTCGCTCGTGACATGCAGGTGCACCACGCCCAGGCCGTCGAGATGGCGATGGACATCTACCGCACGACCGACGACGAGAGCGTGCGCGTGCTCGCCTACGACATCGCGACGACCCAGTCTGCTCAGAAGGGCGAGTTCTACGACTGGCTCGTGAAGTGGAACCTGCCGCAGTCGGGCGGCCCGCTCATGGCCTGGATGGCTGCGGCGCCGTCCGGTCACGAGCACGCCGCGTCGCCCTCTGCCACGGAAGCGGAGCTCCGGGCCGAAATGGGCATGGCGACGACCGACGAGATCGACGGCATGCGGGCGGCGACGGGCACGGATGCCGACTGCCGCTTCCTCTCGCTCATGATCCGCCATCACGAGGGCGCGCTCCCGATGGCGCAGGCCCTCGTCGACCTCGGGAACGAGCCGCGGGCGATCCAGGTCGCGCAGGGTGTGATCGCGACGCAGTCCGCCGAGATCGACCTCATGACATCGCTGCAGAAGAACCTCGCCTGCGCTCCCTGACGCACGGTGGGCTCGCTCCGCCGGGCTGACCTCCCGAATCAGCCCGCATGGAGCACCGGGCGGAAGAACCGCCCGCTCGGCGGGAGCCACAGCGCCGCGATGACGGCGGCGTGGAGCACGATCTGCGCGATCGACCACCCGCTGAAGTCGTGCGTCTCGATGAGACTCCACACCTGCAGCGCCATGAGGATCGCCGCGAGCGCAGTGACGAAGACGCGGGACAGCCCGCTGCCGCGCCCGAGACCGGATGCCGCGGCCACCGAGAGCAACCCGAACAGCATGATCCCCGATCCGATCAGGGAGACGGCCACGACTTCACCCTCCGCAACGTCGTAGCGACTGAGCAGGAAGAGGAGCCCGAAGAGCGCGCTCGCGAGGCCGCCGAGGTAGACGAGCACGACGGCGATGGCAACGCCCACCGGGCGGGGCGCGCGCTCCAAAGGATGTGCAGCGAGAGCGCGGGTACCGCCCGCGGCTTCGCTGCGCGCCACGTAGCGACGCTGAATCGCACGGATAACCTCGACGAGGACGATCGCGATGATGCCGTATAGGGCGATCACGAACGCCGTGTCCTGCCCCGGGTCGACGAGCACGAAGAAGCTCCGTGCGAGGGGCACGCTGAAGATCACGACGAGAGCGATGAACATCGCCCCGACGACCGCACCCTTATAGCGGTTGAGAGGGCGGGCGAGCACCCCGAGGATCCAGATGCCGACGACGGCGAGGATGATCGTCGCGCCGGTGCGCAGCTGGTCCGCGTCCACGGTGCCGCGGACGGTGAGCGTGTAGAACGTGAGCGTGAGGGCGACGACGATGCCAGCGGGGATCGCGAAGCTCAGTGATCGCCGGAGGAAACCGGGGATGTACCGTTGCGCATTCGGCATGAGCGCGAGAAAGAATGCGGGGATGCCGATCGTCAGGCCGTCGGTGATCGAGAGCTGTCGCGGCAGGAACGGGAACTCCAGCACGAGCACGCCGAACATGATCGCGAGAAGCGTCGCGTAGACGGTCTTCGTGAGGAAGAGCATCGAAACCCGCTCGATGTTCGCGATGACCTGACGCCCTTCGGCGACGACGTCGGGCAGGTGGGAGAACTTGCCGTCGAGGAGCACGAGGCGCGCGACGGCCTTCGTCGCGGGGGATCCCGAGTTCATCGCGATGCCCATGTCGGCCGTCTTGATCGCGAGCGCGTCGTTGACACCGTCGCCGGTCATCGCGACGGTGTGACCGCGCGACTGGAGGGCTTCGACCATCCGCTTCTTCTGGTCCGGCGTCACGCGCCCGAACACGATGTTCTGCTCGAGCACATCGGCGAGCGCGGCTTCGTCCTCCGGAAGGGTGCGGGCGTCATAGCCCTCGGCTGCATCCAGACCGACCTCACGGGCGATCGCGGCGACGGTGCGCGGGTTGTCCCCCGAGATCACCCGGATATCGACGTTCTGCTCCTGAAAGTAGGCGAGCGTCTGCGCGGCGTCCTCGCGCACCTTCTCGCGGAAGGTCAGCACCGCCGCGGGCAGAAGCCCCTCCGGCAGGCGCTCGGCCTCCGCATCTGCTGCGGTGAGGGATGCCGGGGCGAACCCCAGAACGAGCGTCCGGCGCCCCGACGCGGCGCGCGCGGTGACGATCGCTCCGAGCGGGTCGTCGGCATCCGTCGCCGCCGCACCGAAGATCATCTCGGGGGCACCGAGCACCCACGTCCCCTCGGCATCCGAGAACGACACGGCGCTCCACTTGCGTGCCGACGAGAACCCGATCGTCTCGGAGGCGACCCGCACCGGCTCGGCGCCGAACGGCTCCAGCAGAGTCCGTGCGGTCGCGTTGGCCTCGGGTGCCCGCCCGTACCAGCCGAGTGTCTCCCGCCAGCCGGTCGTCTCGGTGAGCACGGTGGCATCGCCGTAGGTGATCTCCCCCTCGGTGAGCGTGCCGGTCTTGTCGAGACAGATGACGTCGACGCGCGCGAGGCCTTCGACCGCGGGGAGCTCGTTGACGAGCACTTGGCGGTTTGCGAGGCGAGCCGCCCCCACGGCGAACGTGATCGAGGTCATGAGCACAAGACCGAGGGGGATCATCGCGGTGAGCGACGCGATGGTGTTGACGACCGCCTGCACCCAGGTCCCCGTGTCCCACGCGTGCGACCAGCCTCCCGCGGCCTGCATCTGCGCGTTGAGGACAAGGAGGCCCACGGGGCCGATCGCCCAGCCGACCCACGTGAGGACACGGTTGATCGAGTCGCGCAGCTCAGATCCGACCAGAGAAAAGCGCTTCGCCTCGTCGGCGAACGTGTTCGCGTACGAGTCGGCACCCACGCGCACGACTTGGGCCTCCCCGTCACCGCCGACGACGATCGATCCGGAGAGCGCGTCGTCGCCCTCGTGCTTGTCGATCGCGTCGGCCTCACCCGTGAGCATGGACTCGTCGATCTGCAGACCGCGCGTCGACACGACGCGCGCGTCCGCGGGGAGCTGATCGCCCGCGCGCAGCACGAGGATGTCGCCCAGGACGACTTCTCCCGGCGGGATCTCGCTCTCTTCGCCGTCACGCCGTACGCGGGCGCTCGCGGCGTTGAGGAGCGCAAGTCGGTCGAGCGCCGCCTTCGCGCGGAACTCCTGCACCGAACCGATGACGGCGTTCGCGATCGCGGAGAACCCGAAGAGGGCGTCCTGCCAGCGGCCGAGGACGAAGAGCACCCCGAAGCACGCGAAGACGATCCCGTTGAAGAGTGTGAAGACGTTGGCGCGGATGATGCTGGCCGCGCTCCGACTGGTCTCGGCTGTGTACGCGTTCGCCTGTCCCGCCGCAGTGCGCCGCGCCGCCTCCGCAGCGGTGAGGCCGCGGGCAGGGTCCACGGCGTCGCGGGCGTCGGAGGATGTCGTGAGCGGGGAGGCCATGGGCCGAGCCTAGAGCCTCCCCGCTCTCCGATTCAGCCCTTCGTCGCCCCCGCGAGCAGACCCCGCACGAAGAAGCGCTGCAGGCCGAAGAACACGAGCAGCGGCACGATGATCGAGATGAACGTGCCCGCCGCCTGGAGGAACCACTTGTTGCCCCACGTGCCCGACAGCGAGTTCAACGATTGCGTCAACGGCAGCGACGACGACGGCGCGAAGATGGTGGCCACGAGCAGGTCGTTCCACACCCAGATGAACTCGAGCACCGCAAAAGATGCCAGGGCGGGAGCGGCGAGCGGAAGGATCATCCGGAAGAAGATCTGCCCGTGCCCCGCGCCGTCCACGCGCGCGGCCTCGATGACCTCGCTCGGAATCTCCGCGATGAAGTTGTGCAGCAGGAACACCGCCAGCGGCAGGGCGAAGATCGTGTGCGCGATCCACACCGTCGCGAAGCTGTGCTCCATGTCGCGCAGCGCGAAACCGGGGAACACGGTGACTTCCCCGATCGTGAGGCCGCGCGAGAACAGGCTCAACAGCGGCACGAGGGCCATCTGCAGCGGCACGATCTGCAGCGCGAACACCGCGATGAAGGCGAAGTTGCGCCCCTTGAAGTCGATCCAGGCGAACGCGTACGCGAGGAGCGACGCCACGGCGAGCGCGAAGAACACGACCGGGATCGTGATCGCGAGCGAGTTCAGGAACGACTGCCCGAGCGTGAGCGCGGTGCCGCCCGAGTTCAGCGCCTCCGAGTAGTTCGACAGCGTGAACGACGGATCGACGAACACCGTCCACCACCCGGTGGACTGCACGTCGGCGCCGGGGCGGAACGAGGTGACGAACAATCCGAACGTCGGAATCGTCCAGAAGAAGGCGATGATGATCGCCGCGATCGTCGCGCCCTTGGAGGTCAGGCGCTTGCGCGCCATCGCCTCGTTCTTGCGCGTGTCTCGTGCGACCTGCCGGGCGGTGCGCGTGTCCGCGATCGGCTCGATGATGTCGACCCCGGTGCTCATCGGATCTCCCTCTGCTTCCGGATCTGGATGACGTTGAACACGATCAGCGGCGTGACGAAGAGGAACAGCACGACGGCGAGCGCCGCAGAGTGACCGTAGCTCTGGAAGCGCTGCTGCTGATTGACCATCTCGAAGGCGAGCACGCTCGTGTTCGAGCGGCCGCCGGTCATGACGGCGACGATGTCGTAGATCTTCAGCGCCCCGATCGCCACGGTCGTGACGACGACGACGATCGACGAGCGGATGCCGGGGACGGTGACGTTGCGGAACCTCTCCCACGCGTTCGCGCCGTCGAGCTCGGCGGCTTCGTTCTGCTCGGCCGGGACCGCCTTGATGGCCGCGGAGAGGATCACCATGGCGAGGCCCGTCTGCGACCATACGAACACGACCATGAGCAGCAGGCTGTTGACGAGCGGCGTGACGCTCAGCCACGACACCGGCTCACCGCCGAATGCGGTGACGATCGCGTTCAGGATGCCGAGCTGGTCACCCTGGCGGTAGTCGTAGACGAACTTCCAGATGATGCCCGCCCCGACGAACGAGATCGCGAACGGCATGAAGATGAGGACCTTGAGGAACTTCTCTCCGCGCGCGCGGTCGATGAACACGGCGTACGCCAGTCCGATGATCGTCGCGACGGCGGGAGCGATCAGGACCCAGATCACCGTGTTGATGACCGACCAGAAGCCTTCCGGGTTGGTGAAGACCCAGACGTAGTTCTCCATGCCGACGAATTCCTTGCCGGTCTTGTCGAAGAACGACTGGACGAAGGTCGCGATCGCTGGGTAGATGAGGCCGACCAGCAGCAGGATGACGGCGGGGGCGGCGAACAGCACGAGCTGGAACAAGTACCCGGCGCCCTCGCGGGAGCGATAGTCGAGGAGGAAGAGCACCGCACCCAGGACCAACGCGATGCCGAGGACGTACAGCACGGCGTTCTGGTACGGCCGCAGCAGCATGAATGCGATCACCGGGATCGCGAAGCACGACACCAGGCGCAGCCAGAAATAGAAGCGGCCGGGGCGCGGCGCGAACTCGATCAGCAGCAGGAGGAGTCCGATCACCGCGCCGAAGACAACGAGGACGATGGGGATCTGCACAAGCTGGTGCTGGTTTCCGAGCCACTGGAAGAAGCTGTTCAGCGAGAAGCCGATCGTCGTCGGCTTCGTCTCGCGCGGGGTCTGCACGATCAGGAAGACGAAAAGCGCGACGACCAGGATGGCACCGACCAGCAGGATCAACCGCGATCCGCGGGCGGTGCGTTCGCCGTCGCGGCGAGAGGGAGTTTTGCCCGGGGGTTCTGCGGGAGCCGACGTCGTCGTGGGTTTCGCGGTCGTGGTGTCGGACATGCTGCAGGGCCTCCGTGTGCTTCGGCGGACGCGGAACGGGTGCCGTACGGACGGGCTCCGTACGGGTGCGAGAGTGGTGGGATGCCGGTCTTCGGCATCCCACCACCGCTCAGATGTTGCGAATCAGTTGTTGTAGCCGGCCTGGATGTCGCTGAGGACCGTGGCCTGGTCCTTGCCGTCGATCCAGTCGACCATGCCCTTCCAGAACGACCCCGAGCCGACCGTAGCGGGCATGAGGTCGGACGCGTCGAAGCGGACGGTCGTGTTCGGGTCCTGCAGCAGCGTCATCGCGTCGGTGAGGAACTCGCTGGACGCGAGCGACGGGTCGGCGTTCTTGTTCGCCGAGATCACGCCGCCGAGCTTGACTCGCGCGTTGGCGAAGTCGGCCGATGCCATGAACTCCTGGACCTTGGCGGTCGCCTCGTTGTCGTTGAACGCCGCGACGAACTCGCCGCCGGCCTCGACCTGCGTCTCGCCCTCCTTCGTGCCCGGGAGCACGAAGGCGTAGACGTCGCCATCGGCGGCGACCTTCGGGGTCTCACCCGCGGCGGTCTTCACATCGAGGAAGTTCGACGAGAGGAACGACGCCTGGTGCGTCATGGCGCACGTGCCGTCCGCAACCTTGGCCGCGACATCGGCGAAGGCCGTCGAGTTGATGCTGCGCACGTCGCCGAAGCCGGCGTTGACGTAATCGGGGTTCAGCAGGATCTTGCCGAGCGAGTCGAACGCGTCGACGATCGGCTGGTCGGTGAACTTGACGTCACCGGCCACCCACTTGTCGTAGACATCGGTGCCCGACTGGCGCAGCACGAGGTCCTCGATCCAGTCCGTCCCCGGCCAGCCGGAGGCGGTACCCGACTCGAAGCCCGCGCACCAGGGAGCGGTCCCCGACTTCTCCTGGATGGTCTTGGTCAGAGTCAGCAGCTCGTCCCACGTCTTCGGGACCTCCACGCCCCATTCCTTGAACTTGGCGGGCGAGTACCAGACGTAGCCCTTGACGTTGGCGAGCATCGGAGCGGCGTAGAAGGTGCCGTCGACCGTGCCGTAGGCCTTCCAGTCGGAGGACCAGTTCTCGTCCACGGCCTTGTCGACCGCGTCGGGAGCCTTGACGACATCGCCCGTGCCGATGAGGGTCTGCAGCAGACCCGGCTGCGGGACGATTGCGAGGTCGGGAGCGTCACCACCGGTCACCTTGGTGACGATGTTGCCCTCGAATCCCTTGTCACCCGTGTACTCGACCTTGATGCCGGTGTCCTCGGTGAACTTCGCGAACGACTGCTGCAGCAGATCCGCCTCGGATCCGGTGATACCACCCGAGATACGGACGGTCTGGCCTTCCGCCGAGCCGCTGCTGTCGCCGCCGCTCGAGCCCCCCTCGGCACAGCCCGCGAGCGCGAAGCCGGCGACGCTGATGACGGCGATCGGCGCGATCCACCGACGTTGAGTTTTCCGCACGTGATTCCTCCTCGTTGAGTGCGTACCTCGACTCCCCGCGCATCTGTGCTGTCGTAGGGAACCGATTCCACATCACCGTATTGGACTTCCGCACCCAACGCAACATCGGCGAGATCACGAGCGGATAACGGCGATTCGAGGCTGTGGGAGCGCGCACATTTGATCACAAGCGGTTCCACACTGGGCGAGATTTCCACTATCGTGAGGAAGCGACTCGAGGAGGAGCCGAATGGCAGGCATTGCGGAGGTGGCCGCGCGCGCCGGCGTCTCGAAGGCGACGGCCAGCCGCGCGCTGAGCGGGTCGGGCTATGTGTCCGAGACCACCCGGGCGCGCGTGCGCGACGCCGCCGACGCCCTCGGATACGTGCCCTCAGCGGGCGCTGTCGGGCTGGCGACCGGGCGCACGCAGAACATCGGCGTCGTCATGCCGTATCTCAACCGCTGGTTCTTCGCGGAAGTGCTCGAAGGCATCCAGCAGGCCCTCCTGGAACGCGGACTCGACCTCACGCTGTACGACGCCAAGCCCGGCACGCCCGGCCGCGAACGGATCTTCGGCGACTTCCTCGCGCGCAAGCGCTTCGACGGCCTCATCGCCGTCGGTCTCGAGCCGGTCGACCAGGAGATCGACCAACTGACCCAGATCGGAAGGCCGATCGTCAGCGTCGTCGGCACGGGAGAGGAGACGAGCGTCGTCGCCGTCGACGACGACCACGCGGCGCGCCGCGCGACCGAGCACCTCATCGAGCTGGGACATCGGGACATCGCATTCGTGGGCGGGTCGCCGCGCAGTCATTGGGCGCATGTCGATCAGGAGCGCCTCGCGGGGTATCGGCACGCGATGCGCGAAGCCGGTCTCTCCGAGTTCGTCCGCCACGCGCACTCCGAGGTGTCTCTCCCCGGCGGCTATGCCGCAGCGGCGGACCTGCTGGGCGATACGCGCCGCCGCCCGACCGCGATCGTGGGCGTCTGCGACGAAGTCGCGATCGGGACGATCATCGCGGCCCGGCGCCTCGGCATCCAGGTGCCGTCGTCGTTCTCGGTCGTCGGCATCGACGATCACGAGTTCGCGGACATGTTCGCTCTCACGACGCTGCAGCAGGTCCCGCGCGAGCAGGGCGCGGCCGCCGTCGAAGTGCTACTCGCCGAGATCGCCGACCCGGGGCGCGCGCGCACCGTCGTACGCACCCCCGCGCGCCTCATCATGCGCAATTCCACCGCAACGCCCCCGCTGGGAGCCCCCGCGGGATGACGAGAGCCCCCCCGCACGAGGCAGGAGGGCTCTCGGAACGCGTGAGCGTGATTACTTGAGGGTAACCGTCGCGCCGGCCTCTTCGAGGGAAGCCTTGGCCTTCTCGGCGGTCTCCTTGTTCGCGCCCTCGAGCACGGCCTTGGGGGCACCGTCGACGACGGCCTTGGCCTCGCCGAGGCCGAGCGAGGTGAGCTCGCGGACGACCTTGATGACCTGGATCTTCTTGTCGCCGGCGGCCTCGAGGATGACGTCGAACGAGTCCTTCTCCTCCTCGGCCTCAGCGGCGCCCGCGCCACCAGCGGCACCGGCGACGGCGACGGGGGCAGCAGCGGTGACCTCGAACTTCTCCTCGAACGCCTTGACGAAGTCGTTGAGCTCGACGAGGGTCAGGCCGGCGAACTGCTCGAGCAGCTCCTCAGTGGTGAGCTTAGCCATGATGTATCTCCTAGATAGATGGGGTGTGTGGTGAAGAGATCGCCACCGCTCACGCGGCTTCGGCGGTCTCCAGCTTTTCGCGAAGCGCGTCGATGGTGGCGGCAGCCTTGCCCATCGTCGCCTTCATCATGCCCGCAGCCTTCGCCAGCAGAACCTCGCGGCTCTCGAGCGAGGCGTACTTGTTGACCTCGTCGGCACTCAGGGCGTTGCCCTCGAAGATGCCGCCCTTGATCACCAGAAGCGGGTTGGCCTTGGCGAAGTCACGAAGAGCCTTGGCAGTGGCGACGAAGTCACCGTGCACGAAAGCGACGGCCGAAGGACCCTTGAGGTCCTCGTCCAGCGCCGTGATCCCCGCGTTGTTGGCGGCGATCTTGGTCAGCGTGTTCTTCACCACGGCGTACGAGGCGTCCTGACGGATGCTGTTGCGCAGCTGCTTGAGCTGGGCAACCGTCAGACCGCGGTACTCGGTCAGCAGAACGGCGGCGGAGTCCTCGAAGTTCTTCGTGAGCTCGGCAACCGATGCGTCCTTGCGCGCCATGGTCACTCCTTGGATGTGTACGTGACGCCCCACGATGGCGAGGCGCCGCCGCGACCGCACCCCCGCAATGCGAAAAAGCTCCGGCGCAAGCGCACGGAGCTTCGAGTCCGGTTTCCCGGTGAGTTCAGTGTCACCTGCGCGGGCCCCTGCACTGCAGAGCTTCGTCGGCGTGAACTTTCGCACACACCGAGACCAGCGGTCTTTGGCTCCCGCAAGTCTACGTCCCCGGCGCACGCGAGCCAAATCGCCTCGATCCCGCTCGAAACCGCCGATCGTTCTCGAGTCCGCCGGTCATGGGCCGTGGTCTGCGCGTCGCGCGCGGCACTGTCCGCGGAGCGGGTTAGCCTCGAAGCATGACTCCGGAGGCCTTTGCAGCACTCGCTCCGGACCTCGCCTCCCGCATCGTCGCAGATTCGCGTGACCGTGTCGGCTGGATGCGGGCGAGGTCGCGCGGCATCACGGCCACGGACGTCGCACAGCTGACGAGCCACACCGCGATCGCCCGCGCCGCGGACTCGAAGCTCGGCGGCGGACCCGGATTCTCCGGCAACGCCTACACCGACCACGGGCGGCGGCGTGAGCCCGAGATCGCCGCCTGGGTGGCAGCGACCCATGGCATCCAGCCCTCGTCCGCCCTCTTTCACGCCGTCGTCGAGAAGCGTCACCTCGCGACGCCCGACGGCATCGCGGTGGATGCCGGGGGCCGGGTGACCCTCGCCGAGATCAAGACGACCAACAAGACGTGGCGCTCCATCCCCCGCACATACCTGCGTCAGGTCTGGTGGCAGCAGCATGTGCTCGGCGCCGAACGCACCCTCGTCGTGTGGGAGGAGCACGACGGGTTCGTCCCGGTCGGCGACGAACCCCGTTGCGCCTGGGTCGAGCGCGATGAGCGCGAGATCGGGCAGCTCGTCCGGCTCGCGACGGAGCTGATCGACGAGCTGTACCGGAGGACGATGTCGCGTCGCGGCGTCCCGTCCACGGCCGTCGCACCGCCGGCGCCGCCGCGCGAGCCGTTCCGCGCACTCGCGCTCGCCGACTGACATC
>QFPD01000278.1 GCA_003248845.1 Microbacterium sp.
CTCGATGGAGGGCCGGATGACGATGTGCAACATGTCGATCGAAGCCGGTGCACGCGCCGGTATGGTCGCGCCGGATGAGACGACGTTCGCCTACGTCAAGGGCCGTCCGCACGCCCCGACGGGGCAGGACTGGGACGACGCGGTCGCCTATTGGCGGACACTGCCGTCCGACGAGGGCGCCGTCTACGACGCCGAAGTCTTCCTCGACGCGGCGGAGCTCGAACCTTTCGTCACCTGGGGGACCAACCCCGGTCAGGGCGTCTCGTTGTCGGAGGCCGTGCCCGACCCGGCATCCTTCACCGATCCCAACGAACGCGCCGCCGCCGAGCGTGCGCTCGAGTACATGGATCTTCGCGCCGGCACGCCGATGAAGGACGTGACGGTGGATGCCGTGTTCATGGGCTCGTGCACGAACAGCCGCATCGAGGACCTGCGCGCCTTCGCGTCGGTCATCGAGGGGCGCACCAAGGCCGAGAACGTGCGCGTCATGGTGGTCCCCGGCTCCGCGCGCGTACGGCTGGAGGCGGAGGCCGAGGGTCTCGATAAGGTCTTCACCGAGTTCGGTGCGGAGTGGCGCTTCGCCGGCTGCTCGATGTGCCTCGGTATGAATCCCGATCAGCTCGCTCCAGGTGAGCGGTGTGCGTCGACGAGCAACCGCAACTTCGAAGGCAGGCAGGGCAAGGGGGGACGTACGCACCTCGTCTCGCCGCTCGTCGCTGCCGCGACCGCCGTCCTCGGACGCCTCGCGAGCCCGAGCGATCTGCCCGTGCGAGTGGAGGCCTGACATGGAGAAGTTCACGACGCACACGGGAGTCGCCGCTCCGCTGACCCGGTCAGCGGTCGACACCGACCAGATCATCCCCGCCGTCTACCTCAAGCGGGTCACCAAGACCGGCTTCGACGATGCCCTGTTCGCGAACTGGCGGCAGGACCCCGAGTTCGTGCTCAACCAGCCGGCCTACGCCGGGGCGTCGATCCTCGTGGCGGGCCCCGACTTCGGCACCGGGTCGAGCCGCGAGCACGCCGTGTGGGCGCTGCGCGACTACGGCTTCCAGGTCGTCCTCAGCCCCAAGTTCGCCGACATCTTCCGCGGCAACGCGGGCAAGCAGGGCCTCGTCACCGGCGTGGTCTCCGAAGCCGACATCGAGGCCCTGTGGGCCGCGATCGAGGCAGATCCCGGTGTCGAGATGACGGTCGACCTCGTCGAGCGTACGGCGCAACTGGGTGATCTCCGAGTCTCCTTCGACATCGACGATTACACTAGGTGGCGGCTTCTCGAAGGGCTCGACGACATCGGGCTCACCCTGCGCAACGAGGACAAGATCGCGCAGTTCGAGGCCCGCCGAGAGGCGTGGCGGCCGCGGACGCTCCCCGTCCGCTAGCCGAGCCCGGACCTCCCGCACCCGGGAGTCAAGCCGGCCCGCCCTCGATCCACAAGTGAGGTCCATCGAATGAATACCCTCGTCAGTGATGCCTCGGCACCACAGCCCAGCGGTCACAGCGGTGACCTCGACCCGATGGGCAGGATGCTCGTCATCCGCGGTGGGCGTCCGCTCACCGGCCACGTCGAGGTGAAGGGTGCGAAGAACCTCGCGACGAAGGCGATGGTGGCGGCCCTGCTCGGAGAGACCGAGAGCGTGCTGCGCGACGTCCCCGACATCAGCGACGTGCAGGTCGTCCGCTCTCTCCTCGAGGTGCACGGCGTCACGGTGGAAGACGACGGCGAGGGCGTCCTGCGCCTCGACCCGTCGGGCGCCGTCTCGGCGCACTTCGAGGAAATCGATGCGCACGCCGGCGCGTCGCGCATTCCGATCCTCTTCTGCGGCCCGCTCCTGCATCTTCTCGGCCAGGCCTTCATTCCGGACCTGGGGGGATGCCGCATCGGTGACCGTCCGATCGACTTCCACCTCGACGCTCTGCGCGCCTTCGGCGCGACGGTCGAGAAGCTTCCCAGCGGCATCCGTCTCTCCGCCCCGAAGGAGGGCCTCCACGGCGCGGACATCGAACTGCCGTACCCGAGCGTCGGAGCGACGGAGCAGGTACTGCTGACCGCGGTGCGCGCCAAGGGTACGACGGAGCTGCGCGGTGCGGCGATCGAGCCCGAGATCATGGACCTCATCGCGGTGCTGCAGAAGATGGGCGCGATCATCTCCTACGAGCCCAACCGCGTGATCTTCATCGAGGGCGTCGACAGCCTGCGCGGGTACGACCACCGGGCGATCTTCGACCGGAACGAAGCGGCGTCGTGGGCGTGCGCGGCGCTCGCGACCGACGGCGACATCTTCGTCGGAGGCGCGAAGCAGCCCGAGATGCTGACGTTCCTCAATGTGTTCCGGAAGGCCGGCGGCGACTTCGACATCGCGGAGGACGGCATCCGCTTCCGCCGCGGCGGTGCGCTGAAGCCCGTCGTCGTCGAGACCGACGTCCACCCGGGCTTCATGACCGACTGGCAGCAGCCGCTCATCGTGGCGTTGACGCAGGCCGAAGGCGTCTCGACCGTCCACGAGACCGTGTACGAGAACCGTCTGGGCTTCACGCAGGCGCTCAACAAGATGGGCGCCGACATCGTCGTGCACCCGGAAGGGTTCGCGAGCCCCGAGCGCCGTGTCGCGCGCCGCGCGCTCGAGCAGGCCGCCGTCATCACCGGACCCACACCGCTGCACGGCGCTGACGTCGTCGTCCCCGACCTGCGCGGCGGATACAGCTACGTCATCGCCGCCCTCGCTGCGGAGGGCACCTCGCACGTGCGCGGTGTCGAAATCATCCGCCGTGGGTACGAGAAGTTCTTCGACAAGCTCACCGCCCTGGGCGCCGACTTCGACGTCGTGGACTGAGGCACCCCGGTGCCGCCGCGTCGTCGCGCCTCCGACGAGAAGCGCCGCCCCAGTGTCTTCTGGGCGGCCGCGTGCATCGTCGTCCCCGTCACGGGGCTCATCGCGAAGATCGAGATCACGGGGGCGGAGCACCTGCCGGAAGACGGTGCCTACGTCCTCGCGCCGAACCACTACAGCGAGTTCGACCCGGTCATCGTCGCCGTCGCCACGTGGCGACTGGGCCGAGCGCCGCGCTTCATGGCGAAGGAGAGCCTGTTCCGCGTGCCGGTACTCGGAGCGCTCCTGCGGGCGACGGGGATGATCCCGGTAGCCCGCGCGACGACCGCCGCCGCCGCTAAGCAGACGATCGTGCAGGCCGAGCAGCTGGCCTCGGACGGACGCGGCGTCATCGTGTATCCCGAGGGATCCCTCACACGCGAT
>QFPD01000279.1 GCA_003248845.1 Microbacterium sp.
GTGGAGTCGAGATCCTGCAGCATCCACTGATCGCCCCACAGGAGGAGGCGCGCGTGGTGGCTCGAGGTGTAGTCGTCGCGGATGACGAGGCCCGATTCGCTCGAGCGACCGATCGTGAGCGGTTCTCCGGTGAGCGGCAGCTCGAGGCCCGCCTTCGGGCCACTCGTGATGACGATGCGCGAGACCGCATCGCGCGTCGCCTTCTGCGGCCCGGCAACATGCGCCGCGGAAGCGGACGCCGCGGGTCGGGCGACGGGGGCCACCGGCGCCGTGACGTCGGCGGTGGCCGCGGCGGGGGCGGCGGCAGGCGCGGGATCGGGAAGCTTGCGCACCTTGACGCCGAAGAGGTCGGCGCGCAACGAGTAGACGACCGCGAAGACGAAGGCCCACATCAGGATCAGGAACCCGATCTGCAGCAGGAGCAGGGTGAGCTGGCTCACGTGAGTCCGCCGATCCCGAAGGCACGCGTCGCATCTGCGGCCGAGGTTGTCGGACGAGGGGGCGTCGCCTGCGCGATCACGCGGAAGGTGATGTCGGTGCGCCCGATCGTGATGATCCCGTCGGGGGGCAGCGGGGCCTCGGAGATCTTGCGTCCGTCGAGCTGGGTGCCGTTGGTCGATCCGAGGTCGCGGACCATCGCCCGTTCCCCGTCCCACAGGATCTCGACGTGGCGGCGGCTCGTCCCGGCATCCGCGATCGTGATGTCGGCGTCGGTGCCGCGGCCGATGACCGTGCGGCCCTTGGTGAGAGGATGCCGCTTGCCCTCGACGTCCACGACACCGCGCCACGCGACCTGACCGGCCGCGGTCTGCGAGACGATGCGCAGTGTGCCGGTGGGCAGCTGCTCGTCGGCGGCGAGCGCGATCGAGACGGGCCCGGCGAACGAGAAGCCCTGCGCCTGCGCGTGCTTCTGCACGAGGGCGAGGAGTTCGTCCTCGAGGGTCGTGCCGAGCGAGCCCATCCGCTCGGCGTCGGCGGGGGCGAGGCGCACCTCGAACGCGTTCGGCGCGAGGATGCGGTCGCGGCTGACGATGGCGGCCTTGGCATCGAGTTCGGTCCGCAGCGCCGCTGCGATCTCGACCGGTTGGATGCCGCTGCGGAAGGACTTCGCGAACGCACCGTTGACGGCGCGCTCGAGACCCTTCTCGAAGCTGTCAAGTAGTCCCACGGGGCTCCTCTGGCTGGCTGGCCGGTGCGTACATGCTAGTTGGCCAGCCTGAGTGCGAGCGCATTCGGCGATTCTGAGGGTCCGCGCGCCCGTGATATCCTCGGGAAGTTGAGTTCCCGTCATGCGGGAGCGCAGCACGCGCGAGTGGCGGAATAGGTAGACGCGCTGGCTTCAGGTGCCAGTGCCCGCAAGGGCGTGGGGGTTCAAGTCCCCCCTCGCGCACCATACACATCGACCCCCGCCGGGATGTCCCGGGCGGGGGTCGCTGCGTTCACGGGGCCGTCGACTCAGGCGATGCCGTGCAGGTATCGGAGCATCTGCTCGGCACCGTCGGAGTCGCGGACCGCGATGCATTCGCGAAGCCGCACGTACCCCTCGTTGCGACTCAGCGGCCCGGCGAGGAAAGGGCGCCAGCCGTGCAGGTTGCGCTGGATCGCGAGGGCAGCCTCGCGGATCACCCCGATGAACATCGCATTGCCCGTCGCCTTCGTCACCTCGACGAACATCTCGGTGGATGCCTCGAACAACCCCACAGCGTCGGCGCGCAGCGCGGCGGCGACCACGGCATCCGCCAGTGCGACGATCGCGGCGTGCTGATCGTCACTGCAGCGCTGCAAAGCGATGCGCAGCGCGTTGCCCATCAGATACGCGGTGAACTCGCCGGTCTCGTCGCGGAGCCGATCGTCGGGAGTCGAGACGCGGGTGTAACGGCCGACGGCGATCTCGACGAGACCGAAGCGCTCGAGACGCTGCAGGGCCTCCCGGACGGGCGTGCGGGACACGCCGAGTTGCAGGGCGAGATCGACGTCGCGGAGTCGTTGTCCGGGGCAGAGGGTGCCGTCGAGAATGGCTGCGCCGATGCGTGCATGCACCTCATCACCGAGGATCATGCCGCCGGCGACCTCGATCGGGGAGAGGGGGGCGGTCATCGAACTGAATTCTACGATCGGTACCGATGAAACGGAGACCCACCGCCTGCGGATCCACGTGGGCACAGGCCCGGCTCGCCGTGTTCGAAGCGATCTCACGGCGGATTCCCACGCCGTGCGCCGCCGAGTGCGCACGGCGCCTCAGTACAGTGGGCGCAACCGCGCAGAGCGCGGCCTATCCGGGGGGATCCGTCGACGCCCGAGCGACGCGCATCGCGCGAAACGCTCGGGCGTCGAATGGTTCATGCAACGTTTGTGTCACCATCACCGTCACAGTCCTGCGCTGAGAGCTGTCCCACAGTACGGTTGAGGCGTCGGCGCGTCTGCGTCGGCATCGCACGTCAAGTAAGGCAGTCATGGCAACGCAGGGCACCGTCAAGTGGTTCAACTCGGAGAAGGGCTTCGGCTTCATCGCTCCCGATGAGGGCGGCGCTGACGTCTTCGCTCACTATTCCGCGATCGAGTCGAGCGGCTACCGCTCCCTCGAGGAGAACCAGCGCGTCGAGTTCGAGATCGCCCAGGGCCCCAAGGGCCTGCAGGCGGAGAACATCCGACCCCTCTGATCCGACCAGCGGCCCGCGTTCGCGCGGGCCGTCAGTCCTCGATCAACAGCAGGGCGCGCAGCGCGTCGACATCGTCGACGGCAGCTGTGGCGCCCTCGCTTTCGTGGGGCCAACTGAAACCCCACCGCACGAAGATCACCGGGACGCCCTGTGCGGCGCCGCCCTCGACGTCGTGATGCCGGTCGCCGATGAGCACGGGGCGGCTCGTGTCGGCGCCGGCGGCCCGGAGGCGCCGCAGCGCCTCGGCGACGATGTCGGCCTTCGACGCGAGCGTCTTCTCATCGGGCGTCGCGCCCGCCATCGCCCGCAGACGCGGGGCGAGGTCGAAGTGCTCCATGAGGGCTACGACCTGCACTTCGGGCTTCGAACTCGCCGTCGCCTGGGCGATCCCCGCGGCATCCAGATCGGCGATCAGCTGCGCGATGCCGGGGTACAGCTTCGCGCCCGTCGTGTACCCGTCGGCCTTGCCGATCGCGCGGTAGTACGCGACCGCTTCGGTCGCCTCGGCGGAGGTCATGCCGACGTTCGTCTGGAACGAGTCGAACAT
>QFPD01000280.1 GCA_003248845.1 Microbacterium sp.
GCCTAGGCCGCGGGCAGCAGAACACCACAATCCGATCCCCTCCCAAAAGGGTTCCGTGCGCGTGCGCGCGGCGATCGGGCCTGACATCAGAACAGTGGTGCGCCTCGAAAGAGTAGTGCCCGGCACGGATTCCTGTGCCATGTGCGTCCAATGCCCCTGAGGTACGACGCGAGAAAGAGAGTGAGCAGACAATGGCGGGACAGAAGATCCGCATTCGCCTGAAGTCGTACGACCACGAGGTCATCGACACGTCGGCGCGCAAGATCGTCGACACGGTGACCCGCGCAGGCGCCACCGTCGTGGGCCCCGTGCCCCTTCCGACCGAGAAGAACGTCGTGTGCGTCATCCGGTCGCCCCACAAGTACAAGGACAGCCGCGAGCACTTCGAGATGCGCACCCACAAGCGCCTCATCGACATCATCGACCCGACGCCCAAGGCCGTCGACTCGCTGATGCGTCTCGACCTCCCGGCCGACGTCAACATCGAGATCAAGCTCTGAGGTCCCGGTCATGGCACACATCAACGAAAAGGTTTCCAAGGGCCTGCTCGGCACCAAGCTGGGTATGACCCAGGTCTGGGATGAGAACGGCAAGCTCGTTCCCGTCACCGTCATCGAGGTCGCGCCCAACGTTGTCACCCAGGTGCGCACGCCCGAGCGTGACGGCTACAAGGCCGTCCAGATCGCCTACGGCCAGATCGATCCCCGCAAGGTCAACAAGCCCCTGACGGCCCACTTCGAGGCCGCGGGCGTGACCCCCCGCCGCCACCTCACCGAGGTGCGTACCGCGGATGCCGCTGACTACTCACTCGGTCAGGAGCTCACCGTGGACGGCACCTTCGAGGCCGGCCAGCTGGTCGACGTCGTCGGCACCAGCAAGGGCAAGGGCACCGCGGGTGTCATGAAGCGTCACAACTTCAAGGGTGTCTCCGCTTCGCACGGTGCGCACCGCAACCACCGCAAGCCCGGTTCGATCGGCGCCTCGTCGACTCCGAGCCGCGTCTTCAAGGGCATGCGCATGGCCGGCCGTATGGGTGGCGAGCGCGTGACCGTCCTCAACCTCACGGTGCACGCCGTCGACGCCGAGAAGGGTCTGCTGCTCGTCAAGGGCGCCGTCCCCGGTGCGCGCGGCCGCATCGTCTACGTCCGCAACGCAGTGAAGGGTGCCTGATCATGGCTGACTCGACTCTCGCGCTCGACGTGCTGAAGGCCGACGGCAAGAAGGCCGGCTCCGTGGAGCTGCCCGCCGCGATCTTCGACGTCAAGACGAACATCCCCCTCATCCACCAGGTCGTCGTCGCGCAGCTCGCGGCGGCTCGCCAGGGCACCCACTCGACGAAGCGTCGTGGTGAGGTCTCCGGTGCCGGCCGCAAGCCCTTCAAGCAGAAGGGCACGGGTAACGCCCGTCAGGGCTCGATCCGCGCGCCGCACATGACCGGTGGTGGCATCGTGCACGGCCCCAAGCCGCGCGACTATTCGCAGCGCACCCCCAAGAAGATGATCGCCGCCGCCCTGCTGGGCGCGCTCAGCGACCGCGCCCGGGGTGGCCGTCTGCACGTCGTCGACTCGTTCGGCATCGACGGTGCGCCCTCGACGAAGGCCGCGGCATCCGTGCTCAAGGCCCTCGGTGCGGTGAAGAACGTCCTCGTGGTCATCGGCCGCGACGACGAGCTGACCCTCAAGAGCGTCCGCAACCTCGGCTACGTCCACGTGCTCGAGGTCGGCCAGCTCAACGCCTACGACGTGCTCGTCTCCGACGACATCGTCTTCACCAAGGCCGCCTACGACACCTTCGTCGCCGCGAAGTCGGATGCCAAGGCTGCCGCCACCGAGGAGGTCTCGGCATGACCGCGAACATCGCCCTGAACAAGGACCCGCGCGACATCATCCTGAAGCCGGTCGTCTCGGAGAAGAGCTACGGGCTCATCGACGAGGGCAAGTACACGTTCCTCGTGGACCCGCGCGCCTCGAAGACCGAGATCAAGCTCGCCATCGAGAAGATCTTCGGCGTCAAGGTGGCCGCGGTAAACACGCTCAACCGCGTCGGCAAGGCCCGCCGCACCCGCTTCGGCACTGGAAAGCGCAAGGACACCAAGCGCGCCATCGTGACCCTGAAGTCGGGCACCATCGACATCTTCACGGCAGTCGGCTGACGGTCGGGATAGAGGACTAGAGAACATGGCTATTCGCAAGTACAAGCCCACGACCCCGGGTCGTCGCGGTTCGTCGGTGGCCGACTTCGCCGAGATCACGCGATCGACGCCCGAGAAGTCGCTGCTGCGCCCGCTGTCGAAGACCGGTGGCCGCAACAACCAGGGCCGCATCACGACGCGTCACATCGGTGGCGGTCACAAGCGTCAGTACCGCGTCATCGACTTCCGTCGCAACGACAAGGACGGCGTCAACGCCAAGGTCGCGCACATCGAGTACGACCCCAACCGCACCGCGCGCATCGCGCTGCTGCACTACTTCGACGGCGAGAAGCGCTACATCCTCGCGCCGAACAAGCTGTCGCAGGGTGACATCGTCGAGTCGGGTGCGAGCGCGGACATCAAGCCGGGCAACAACCTGCCGCTGAAGAACATCCCCACCGGTACCGTCATCCACGCGATCGAGCTCCGCCCCGGCGGCGGCGCGAAGATGGCGCGTTCGGCGGGTGCCTCGGTGCGTCTCGTCGCCAAGGACGGCCCCTACGCGCAGCTGCGTCTGCCCTCGGGCGAGATCCGCAACGTCGACGCGCGCTGCCGCGCCACGATCGGCGAGGTCGGCAACGCCGAGCAGTCGAACATCAACTGGGGCAAGGCCGGCCGCAAGCGCTGGAAGGGCGTCCGCCCGACCGTCCGCGGTGTCGCGATGAACCCGGTCGACCACCCGCACGGTGGTGGTGAGGGTAAGACCTCCGGTGGTCGTCACCCCGTCACTCCTTGGGGCCAGGCTGAGGGTCGTACCCGCCACGCCAACAAGGAAAGCGACAAGTACATCGTCCGTCGTCGCAACGCCGGCAAGAAGCGCAAGTAGGAGTAGAGGAAGATGCCTCGCAGCCTGAAGAAGGGCCCCTTCGTCGACGAGCACCTGCTCCGCAAGGTCGCCTCGCAGAACGAAGCCGGTACCAAGAACGTCATCAAGACCTGGTCGCGTCGCTCGATGATCGTCCCCGCAATGCTGGGTCACACGATCGCCGTGCACGATGGTC
>QFPD01000281.1 GCA_003248845.1 Microbacterium sp.
CTTCGTCCTCGCGATCGCGATCGTCGTGCTCATCTCGCTCGTGATGCGTCGCACGGCCTTGGGGCTCATGATCGAGTCGATCGGCATCAACCCGCACGCGAGCCGGCTCGCCGGCATCCGCCCTCGGCCCATCCTCATCGCCGTCTACGTGCTCTCCGCCGCTCTCGCGGCCGTCGGCGGGCTCTTCACGGTCTCCGAGGTCATGACCGTCGACGTATCGGGCACGGGGTACCAGATGGAGCTCGACGCGATCCTCGCCGTCGTCATCGGGGGCACATCTCTTGCGGGGGGCAAGTTCTCGATCGTCGGCTCGACGGTCGGTGCGCTCCTGATCGCGACCCTGAACAAGACGGTGCTGTTCCTCGGCGTCTCGGCCGCCGCCACTCCCGCGTTCAAGGCGATCGTGATCGTCGCCCTCGTGCTGCTGCAGTCCGAACGCGTCCGTTCGCTCGTCCTGCGCCGCCGCATCGGGCCGCGCACGTCCGATGCGGCGCCGCCGGCGACGACATCTGAGGCCACGCAGTCGAAGGAGGTCGTCGCATGAGCGGCGCATCCACCACACGGGAACGCTCCGCCGCGCGCGGGGGAGCCGACGCGGAGTCCACGCCGAGTCGCGGTGCGGCCTGGGCGCGTGTCTGGGGGCGCAGCCAGTCGCTGATCCCGACGCTCGCCGCGGTCGCGCTGTTCATCGGCATGCTGGTGTACGCCGAGATCGCCTACGGCCGCGTGTTCCACCTGGGAACGATGTCGAGCCTGCTGGTCAGCTTCGCTCCGACGATCATCCTCGCCGTCGCCATGACGGTCGTCATCCTCTCCGGCGGCATCGATCTGTCGGTCGGCGCGGTCGTCGCGTTCACGTCCGTCGCCGGCGTCATGCTCATGGACATCGGCGTCAACGGATGGCTCGCGATCGTCCTGATGATCGTTTTCGGCGCCTTGTTCGGACTTGTGTCGGGCGTCCTCGTGCAGTACTTCAACGTGCAGCCGTTCATCGCGACGCTGGCGATGATGTTCCTCGCCCGTGGTCTCGCCTCGATGCTGTCGACGGTTCCCGTGCATGCCCCCGACGACGCGCCGATTCATCTGCTGGCGACCGACCTCAAGCTGATCGACGGCCCCAAGGTGAACGACCTCGTCCTGACCCCGGGGTTCTTCATCGCCGTGATCATCGTCGTGGCGGCGGTGTTCTTCCTGCACCGCACCCGCACCGGCCGCACGATCTACGCGATCGGCGGAGCGGAGTCGTCGGCCCAGCTCATGGGCCTGCGCGTCGCCCGCACGCGCGTGTTGATCTACGTCATCAGCGGCGCACTCGCGGGAGTCGCGGCCGTCGTCTACACCGCCGAGGTCGGCGGCAAGGCGCAGAACGTGACCGGGATCGGGTGGGAGCTCGACGCGATCGCCGCCGTCGTCATCGGCGGCACCCTCCTCACCGGCGGGGTGGGGTACGTGCTCGGCTCCGTCGTCGGATCGCTCGTGCTGGCGGCGCTGTGGATGATCATCACGAAGGACGGCTCGATCAAGCCGGAGTACCTGACGATCATCACCGGCGGCATCCTGCTCGTGTTCGTGCTCCTGCAGCGCGCCCTCACGAAGCGGAGAGCACGATGACCGCGGCGGGCATCGCGATCGATGCGGAGCTGCACGCGCGCATCGACGCCGTGCGCGCGGATGTCGCGAACCTCCACGGCGAGCTCGTGCGCTACGGGCTGGTCGTGTGGACGGGGGGCAACGTGTCGGGGCGCGTGCCGGGTGCGGATCTGTTCGTGATCAAGCCGTCGGGGGTGTCATACGGCGACCTCGCGCCCGAGAACATGATCCTCTGCGATCTCGACGGGAATGTCGTCCCGGGGACGGCCGGCAGCGACCGGTCGCCGTCGTCGGACACGGCCGCGCACGCCTACGTGTACCGGAACATGCCGGAAGTCGGTGGCGTCGTGCACACCCACTCCGACTATGCGGTCGCATGGGCGGCGCGGGGGGAGGAGATCCCGTGCGTCATCACGGCGATGGCCGACGAGTTCGGTGGCCCGATCCCGGTCGGCCCGTTCGCGATCATCGGCGACGACTCGATCGGCCGCGGCATCGTCGAGACGCTCCGCGGGCACCGGTCGCGCGCGGTGCTGATGCAGAACCACGGCCCGTTCACGATCGGCGTGACGGCGAAGGATGCCGTGAAGGCGGCGGTCATGTGCGAGGACGTCGCCCGCACGGTGCACGTCGCCCGTCAGGGAGGGGAGCTGATCCCGATCCCGCAGGAGAAGATCGACGCCCTCTACGCCCGGTACCAGAACGTCTACGGTCAGAGCGGGGACGAGCGGCGATGACCTTCGCGCAGACCTCTGGGTACGGCGCCGACCTCATCGCGTCGGGGCGCACCGCGCTCGGCATCGAGCTCGGCTCGACGCGTATCAAGGCGTGCCTGGTGGATGCCGCCGACCCGTCGGTCATTCTCGCGGTCGGGGCGTACGCGTGGGAGAACTCGTACGTCGACGGACTGTGGACCTACGCCTTGGAGGAGGTCCGCGACGGCCTCCGCGCTGCCTATGCGACGCTCGTCGCGGAGGTGGGTGAGCGCTACGGCGTCGTCCCCTCGACGTACGCGGCGATCGGCGTCTCGGCGATGATGCACGGCTACATCGCTCTCGGCGAGGCGGGAGAACTGCTCGTGCCGTTCCGCACCTGGCGGAACACGAATACCGGCCTGGCCGCGGCGGAGCTCAGCGAGGTGCTCGGCGTCAACATCCCGCTGCGCTGGTCGGTCGCGCACCTCCGTCAAGCCGTGCTCGACGACGAGGCCCATCTCGCCGACGTCGCCCACGTGACGACGCTGGCCGGCTACGTGCACGACCAGCTCACCGGGCGCCGGGTGCTGGGCGTCGGCGACGCGTCGGGCATGTTCCCGATCCGGGGCGCCGGTGTGCTCGCGGACTACGACGAGCGGCTTGTCGCCCGCTTCGACGCACTCGCGCCGGACCGCATCCCGCCGCTGCGGGCGCTCCTGCCCGAGGTGCTGCCCGCCGGGGCGGACGCCGGGGAACTCACCGACGCGGGCGCGACGTTCCTCGACCCGACCGGCACACTGCGCCCCGGCATCCCGCTGTGTCCGCCCGAGGGCGACGCGGGGACCGGAATGGTGGCGACGAATGCCGTCGCGCCCCGCAGCGGCAACGTCAGCGCGGGCACGA
>QFPD01000282.1 GCA_003248845.1 Microbacterium sp.
CCGATCGAGCGACCGATCGTGACCCCGCGCCCGACGACGACGACGTGCGTGCCGGCGAGCGCGAACCCGTTGCGCTCGAGCAGCTCGATGACGGCCCGCGGCGTGCACGGCAGCGGGGACGTGATCTCGTCGTTCACGTTGAGCACGAGCTTGCCGAGGTTCACGGGGTGCAGGCCGTCGGCGTCCTTCGCGGGATCGATCCGCTCGAGGATGCGGTCCGTGTCGAGGTGGCGCGGCAGCGGCAGCTGCACGATGTAGCCGTGGCAGGACGGGTCGGCGTTCAGCCGGTCGATCTCCGCCTCGACGTCCGCCTGCGTGGCATCCGCCGGCAGCTCGACCTGGATCGAGTTCATGCCGATCGCCTCGGACTCGCGGTGCTTCATCCCGACGTACAGCTGGGATGCCGGGTCGGCACCCACGAGCACCGTCGCGATGCCCGGGGTGACCCCCGCCGCCTTCAGCTTCGCGACGCGCTCGGCGAGCTCCGCCTTGATCGCGGCCGCTGTCGCCCGCCCGTCGAGCTTCACGGCCGTCATCGTGCGCCTCCCGCCTTCTCCGCGAGACGGCATGCAGCGCGGCGCGCGCCGACGCGCGTCACGCGCTGCATGCCGTTTCGAGAGCGGCTCACTGAACGAGACCCGGGTAGAGGGGGAAGGCGGCGGTGAGGGATGCCACGCGCGCGCGAAGCGCCTCGAGGTCGGCGCCCGGCTGCAGCGCGAGCGCGATGACGTCGGCGACCTCGGTGAACTCGGCATCCCCGAAGCCGCGCGTCGCCAGCGCCGGCGTGCCGATCCGCAGGCCCGACGTCACCATGGGCGGGCGCGGGTCGTTCGGTACGGCGTTGCGGTTGACCGTGATGTGGATCTCGTGGAGCAGATCCTCGGCCTGCTTGCCGTCGATCGCGGCGTTTCGAAGATCGACGAGCACGAGGTGCACGTCGGTGCCGCCCGAGCGGATCGAGATCCCGGCATCCACGACGTCCTGCTGCGCCAGGCGTTCGGCGAGGATTGCAGCTCCCCGCACCGTGCGCTCCTGGCGCTCGCGGAACTCGGGGCTCGCGGCGAGCTTGAACGCCGTCGCCTTCGCGGCGATCACGTGCATGAGCGGACCGCCCTGCTGGCCCGGGAAGACGGCCGTGTTGATCTTCTTCGCGATGTCGGCGTCGTTCGTGAGGATGAAGCCCGAGCGCGGACCGCCGATCGTCTTGTGCACAGTCGAGGACACGACATCGGCGTAGGGCACGGGCGAGGGGTGCAGGCCCGCCGCGACGAGGCCGGCGAAGTGCGCCATGTCGACCCACAGGAGGGCGCCGACCTTGTCGGCGATCTCGCGGAAGCGCGCGAAGTCGAGCTGGCGGGGGTACGCCGACCACCCGGCGATGATGACCTTCGGGGAGTGCTCCACGGCGAGACGCTCGACCTCGTCCATGTCGATGATCGAGGTCTCGGTGTCGACGCCGTACGCGACGATGTTGTACAGGCGGCCCGAGAAGTTGATCTTCATACCGTGCGTCAAGTGACCGCCGTGGTCGAGCGAGAGGCCCAGCAGCGTGTCGCCGGGCCGCGCAATCGCATGGAGGACGGCGGCGTTGGCGGAGGCGCCGGAGTGCGGCTGGACGTTCGCGAACTCGGCGCCGAAGAGGGCCTTCGCACGCTCGATGGCGAGCTCCTCGGCGACGTCGACCTCTTCGCAGCCGCCGTAGTAGCGACGTCCCGGGTAGCCCTCGGCGTACTTGTTCGTGAGCACCGAGCCCTGCGACTGCAGTACCGAGACCGGCACGAAGTTCTCCGACGCGATCATCTCGAGATACCCGCGCTGACGCTCGAGTTCGCGCTCGAGCACCTGGGCGATCTCGGGGTCGACCTCGGCGAGCGGGGCGGTGAAGGACGGGTCGGTCATGGCAGCTCCTGATCGGGGTGGGTTCATCCGCCCGGCGGCGGAGAAGGCCACGGCCGACCCAGGCGTACGGTCGATTGCCATGTGGTCGCTCCCCGGTGGTGGCCCACCTCAACGCCAGTCGCGACACAGCGAGCATACCGGCCGCACCGCCGCGGACGCGAACGGTGCACACGTCTCGAGGCATTTGTTAGGGCGCTTTACAACTCGAATCGATTCGGAAAGAATGGATGCCACCACATACCCCGCCGAATGGAGCAACGTGGCCCTCCCCGCCGTCGTCCCCGCCCCCGCCTCGATCGCCACGATCGGCGAAGCGGCCTTCTCCCTCCGAACGCAGACCGAGGTGGTCGGCGACGCGGATGCCGTGGCCGCCGCCCGCGCCCTCATCACGACGCGCACAGGTCTCGACGTCGGCCGCGCCGCGGGGACGGCCGGCCCCGCGATCACACTGCAGATCGACGGAAACGGCGATCCCGAGTCCTACCGGCTCCGGTCGTCCGCGGCATCCGTCACCGTCACCGGCGCCGATGCGGCGGGCCTGCACTACGGCATCCAGACGCTGGGTCAGCTGATCAGCGGGACGGACGACGGCTGGGAGATCCCCGCCGTCCAGATCGACGACGCCCCGCGATTCGGATATCGCGGCGTCATGCTCGACGTCGCTCGCCACTTCTTCGACCCCGAGACCGTCAAGGCGTACATCGAGCGCGCCGCGAGCCTCAAGTTCAACGCGCTGCACCTGCACCTGAGCGACGACCAGGGCTGGCGACTCGAGCTGCGGTCGCGGCCGCTGCTCGCCGAGAGGGCGTCCGCGACGGCCGTCGGCGGCGACGCGGGGGGCTTCTACACGCAGGCCGACTACCGCGAGATCGTCGCCTATGCCGCAGCGCACCACATGATCGTCGTGCCCGAGTTCGACATGCCGGGCCACACGCACGCCGTCACCCTCGCCTACCCCGAACTCACCGAGCAGCCGCGGCTCGATGAGCACATGCTCGACATCATCCGCGACTACGGCGGGGACGCGCCCGCGCACGGCGTGCCGTACGACGGCGTGGCGGTCGGATTCTCGTCGCTGAAGATCCACGACGAGGCGACCTACGCGTTCGTGGCCGACGTCTTCACCGAGCTCGCCGAGCTCACCCCGGGCCCGTACCTGCACCTCGGCGGCGACGAGGCACTCGGCACGCCGCCCGAGGACTTCGCCCACTTCGTCGCGCGGGCGAGCGCGATCGTCGCGGCGACCGGCAAGATCCCGATCGCGTGGCACGAGGCCGGAGTCGCCG
>QFPD01000283.1 GCA_003248845.1 Microbacterium sp.
CGGCCCGACGCCGCGGCGTCGGCGAACGCGTCGCCGAGGAGGCGCAGCGTGTCGGCGCCCGTGCCGACGTGAGCCGACACGCGGATCGTCGTGCCGCGCGCGGTGACGGTGAGTCCATGGTTGGCGAGCGCGGCGGCGAGCGCGGGCGGATCCTGCGGCGCGAGGGCGACGATG
This sequence comes from Microbacterium sp., assembly GCA_003248845.1. Lineage (GTDB taxonomy): Bacteria > Actinomycetota > Actinomycetes > Actinomycetales > Microbacteriaceae > Microbacterium. The sequence goes on from QFPD01000283.1 coordinate 175, forward strand.
CCCGCGTGTGCGTCCCGAGGTGTGACGACCGGGATGTCGTAGCGGTCCGCCAGCGTCATGACGTCGTCGGCCCGCGCGTGCACGTCCGCAGCGATGGCGGGGATCCCGGCATCCAGCATCTCGCGCAGCGCCGTCGCCAGCCGTGCTGCGGCGAGCGGATCGGAGGGTGACACCGAATAGGCGGCAGCGCCCTCGAGCGCGGGGGGCGTCCCGAGTACCGACGCATCGCCCGCCATCCCCGAGATGCCCGAGAGCACAGGTGCGATCCGGGCGCGGGCCGCCGGAGAGAACCGGGCGAATCCCGTGCCCCGGCCTGCGCGCAGCCACTTGTACCCGTTGCCCGTGACGACGTCGGCGAGGCTCCAGTCGACATCCACGACGCCGAAGGCCTGCACGGCGTCGACGATCAGCAGGCGGTCGCCGATGACGGCGCGGATGCCGGCGAGGTCGGCGAGCGCGCCGGTGCGGTAGTCGACGAGGCTCAACGCGACCGCGGTCGCGTCGTCTCCGAGCGCGTCGGCGATCGCTTCCGGCGTGACGATGCCGCCCGCGGGGTCGATCTCGCGCACCGCGAGGACGCCGCGCGCGTCGGCGGCGCGGTGCGCGGTGATCCGTACTGCCGGGAAGTCCTGGGCGGGCACGACGACGGTTCCCTCGAGGCCGAACATCGCGTGCGCGAGTCCGTGCGTCGTGGACGGCTGCAGGACGATCTCGTCGGTCGGCGCGCCCAGCACGCGCGCGACCAGTTCGCGCGCCTCACCGATGCGCGCACCGACGAGCTCGGTCCCCGCCGCACGGCCCGTGCCGAGCAGTTCCGCATCGGCCTGCAGCTCGGCGCGTACACCCGGAGAAAGCGGCCCGAGCCGCGCCCAGTCGAGATATCCCGCCGCGAGGTCGAACGACGAGATCAGGGGCTCCAGGTCACTCACGCATGTCATTCTGACACGCGGCGTCGCTCGTGACTCGGGCACCGGCGTCGACCCGGCGGGGTCAGCCGCCGTAGCGGCGGTCGCGCGTCGCGTAGTCGCGGATCGCGCGCAGGAAGTCGACTTCGCGCAGGTCCGGACCGAGCGCTTCGACGAAGTAGAACTCGGAGTGCGCAGACTGCCACAGCAGAAAGTCACTCAGCCGCTGCTCTCCCGAGGTGCGGATGACGAGATCGGGGTCGGGAAGGCCGCCCGTGTACAGATGCTCGCCGATCTGCTCCGGGGTCAGGCTCGCCGCGAGCTCCTCGAGGGAGCCGCCGCTCTCGTCGTGCTTCGCGATGATGCTGCGCACGGCATCGACGATCTCACCGCGTCCGCCGTAGCCGACCGCCAGGTTGACGTGCAGCCCGGTGTTGCCGACCGTGCGCTCCTGCGCGGTCTGGAGCACGCGCGCAAGGGCGGGGGGCAGCGCGTCGGAACGCCCGACGATCTGCACGCGCCAGCCCGGCTCGTGCGAGAGCTGGTCGGCGAGTTCGGCGATGATCTCGATGAGGTCGTCGAGCTCCTGCGAATCACGCTTGCGCAGATTGTCGTTCGACAGCAGATACAGCGACACGACGCGGATGCCGAGATCATCGCACCAGCGCAGGAACTCGTGCATCTTCGCGGCCCCGGCGCGGTGACCGTCCGCGACCGTCGGGAATCCCGCCTGTCGCGCCCAGCGACGGTTGCCGTCGATCATCATGGCGACGTGATGCGGCACCGCCTCGGGCGTGAGCGCCCTGCGCAGGCGGGAGCTGTACACCCGGTAGAGGAAACCCCTGCCCTCACCGGCTCTGCGCGCACTCACATCCCTACGCTACTCCGCATCGGGCGCCTCCCCACGTATGTGGGCTCGAGCATACGAGCACGCGTAGGCTTCAGAACGTGCCCGAGCCTATTCCCGATGAGGGCGTCGAGATGCCCCAGCTGCCTCTTCTCGAGGCGGCCGCCGTCAGTGCGCAGGTCGACCTGAAGCCGACATGGCGCGGCTGGATCCACGCAGGCACTTTCCCCGTCGCCATCGCCGCGGGGATCGTGCTGATCGTCCTCGCCGAGGGGGCGGCGGCGAAGTGGGCCGCAGCGGTCTTCATGGCGACCTCGGTGCTGCTGTTCGGCAACTCCGCGCTGTATCACCGGTTCATCTGGAGGCCGACGACGAAGGCCGTCCTCAAGCGCATCGATCACGCGAACATCATGCTGCTGATCGCGGGAACCTACACCCCGATCGCCGTCCTCGCGCTGCCGCCGCAGAAGGGACTGCTGCTGCTCGCCCTCGTCTGGTCGGGGGCGCTGCTGGGCATCCTCTTCCGTGTGTTCTGGATCAACGCACCGAGGTGGCTGTACGTCGCGCTGTATCTGCTCCTCGGCTGGGCCGCCGTGATGTACCTCGTCGATCTGCTGCAGGCGAGTGTGGCCATGATGGTGCTCGTGATCGTCGGCGGCCTCCTCTACACGGGAGGGGCGGTCTGCTACGCGCTCAAGAAGCCGAACCCCTGGCCGAGCCACTTCGGCTTTCACGAGATCTTCCACGTGTGCACGGTGCTCGCGTTCCTCTGCCACTGGACAGCGTGTCTGCTCATCGCGCTCGACCCGGTCGTGCCCTCTCTCGGCGCGTCCTGAGGTCGTTCTCTGATGTCGTTCTCTGAGCAGCCCTCCCGCGGTACGGCTCAGCGACCGGTGCCGTCCTCGCCGGGATCGATGTCCTGATCGTCGACATCGGACGCGCGGGTCGCGTCCTCCGCCTGGGCCTGGGCTTCGGCATCCAGCTGCTCGTTGACGTCGGCGCGGTACCCGGCGCGTCGGATCCGACGCAGCATGTCGATGATCAGGAACACGACGACGACGGCGACGAGCGCGATCGCGACGAACCCGATGAAGCCGGGGGTGACGACGTCGGGGTCGACGGTCATCGAGGGTGAGGGGGTGGCGAGGCCCGCGGGGAGAATGTGCATCGTTCCTCGGTTCGTCGGTTCGGGTGCCGGCCTCGCAGAGCGTAGCCTGGACATCCAGCCTAAATCCCCTCCCCCGCCGGAG
>QFPD01000284.1 GCA_003248845.1 Microbacterium sp.
CCCGACCCGCTACTCGTCGACCTACTTCGCGCACGTCTTCTCGGGCGGGTACAGCGCCGGGTACTACTCCTACATTTGGAGCGAGGTGCTCGACGCCGACACCGTGGAGTGGTTCCGCGAGAACGGGGGGCTCACCCGCGCCAACGGAGATCGCTTCCGGACGCGCCTGCTCGGTGTCGGAGGCTCGAAGGACCCGCTCGAGGCCTACCGCGACTTCCGCGGCCGTGACGCCGACATCGCACCGCTCCTCGTCCGCCGCGGTTTAGGGGGCTGACCGCCGTCAGTCGACAGCGGGTGCCACCGCGTACACCAAGCGCGCGAACTGACCGGTGGCATGCGCCGAGAGCAGGCGCAGGCGGTCAGAGGTGAGGCGGCGAGGGAGGAGCGGGGCGCCGCCCGTGAGAAACACAGGAGCGACCGAAAGCGCAATCTCGTCGAGCGCGCCGGCGTCGAGGAACTGACCCGCGAGGTCTCCGCCGCCGACGACCCATACGTCCCCTTCACCCGCTGCCGCCCGGATGGCCGGGAGCGCGTCTGCCACGGGCCCCGAGACGAATCGGACGTCCGCACCTTCCGGCGTCGGCAACGATCGCGTCGTGAACACGAACGTGGGTCGATCTCCGTGGAACCCGCGCCACTTCTCCGGGTGGTCGAGGATGTCTTCCTCCGCAAGTATCCATTCGTAGGTCGTCGAACCTTCGACCAGCACGGTAGCGTTCGCCGGCAGCATCGCGGCGTCCGGCTCGGAGCCGCCGTCGACAGCGAACAGCCAGGCGAGAGAATTGTCCTCGTCGGCGATCCATCCGTTGAGTGATGTGGCGGTGTCGAAGATGAAGCGCGTCATGCTCCCGACGCTACCTGCCGCCACCGACGCAGCGGCGAGCTGTCCGGGTCAGGCGCTCTTGCGCTTGCGCTCCAGGACGAGGGTGGGTGCCGCGCCTTCCGTGACCGACGCCCGGGTTACGATGACCTTGGCGACGTCGTCGACCGAAGGAATCTCGAACATGATCGGCCCGAGCACGTCCTCGAGGATCGCACGAAGGCCGCGGGCGCCGGTCTTGCGCGCGACGGCGAGATCGGCGATCGCCATGAGTGCGTCGTCCTCGAACTCGAGTTCAGCGCCGTCGAGCTGGAACATGCGCTGGTACTGCTTCACGAAGGCGTTCTTGGGCCCGGTGAGAATCTCGATGAGCGCCTCCTGGTCGAGCGGGGCCACCGACGTGACGACGGGAAGGCGCCCGATGAACTCGGGGATGAGGCCGAACTTGTGGAGATCTTCCGGCTCCACCTCGCTGAAGAGATCGAGCTCCTTGCCCTTCTCCTGCAGCGGCGCTCCGAAGCCGACGCCGTGGCGCCCGACGCGCGAGGAGATGATGTCCTCGAGACCCGCGAACGCACCGGCGACGATGAAGAGCACATTCGTCGTATCGATCTGGATGAACTCCTGGTGCGGGTGCTTGCGTCCACCCTGCGGCGGAACCGAGGCGACCGTGCCCTCGAGGATCTTCAGCAGCGCCTGCTGCACGCCCTCCCCCGACACGTCGCGTGTGATGGACGGGTTCTCGGCCTTGCGGGCGATCTTGTCGACCTCGTCGATGTAGATGATGCCGGTCTCGGCGCGCTTCACATCGAAGTCAGCGGCCTGCAGAAGCTTGAGAAGAATGTTCTCGACGTCCTCGCCGACGTATCCGGCCTCAGTGAGCGCCGTGGCATCGGCGACCGCGAACGGCACGTTGAGCCGCTTGGCCAGGGTCTGAGCGAGGTAGGTCTTGCCGCAGCCAGTGGGCCCCAGGAGCAGAATGTTGCTCTTCGCGATCTCTACTTCATCGGCGCGCTGCTCCGCGGTCTGGATGGTGCCGTGCGCACGGACGCGCTTGTAGTGGTTGTAGACGGCCACGGAGAGGGCCCGCTTTGCGGCATCCTGCCCGACGACGTACTCCTCCAGGAAGGCGAAGATCTCCCGCGGCTTCGGCAGGTCGAAGTCGGCGACCGTCCCCTCACCAGCCTCGGCCATGCGTTCTTCGATGATCTCGTTGCACAGCTCGACGCACTCGTCACAGATGTAGACACCGGGACCGGCGATGAGCTGCTGCACCTGCTTCTGGCTCTTGCCGCAGAAGGAGCACTTGAACAGGTCGGCACTCTCACCGATGCGAGCCATGACCACTCCTTCAGAGAACTCTCAGGGATTCGAGCCTAACCGCTGACACCGACATCGCGGCGGATTGGGACGCGACGTGTGGACAGTCCGCACGCGCGACGGCCCCGACCGCGGATCGCTCCGCGCGTCGGGGCCGCCGTCTGCGGCATCCGGTCAGGACGACAGCGCCGCCGGAAGACGCTTGCGCGACGTGAGCACCTGGTCGACCAGGCCGTACTCGAGGGCTTCGCTCGCGGACAGGATCTTGTCGCGGTCGATGTCCTTGTTCACCTGCTCCTGCGTGCGGTTCGTGTGCCGGGCCATGGTCTCCTCGAGCCAGGTGCGCATCCGCAGGATCTCGGCAGCCTGGATCTCGATGTCGGAGGCCTGCCCGTGTCCCGACTCACCGACGGCGGGCTGGTGCATGAGGATGCGCGCGTTCGGAAGCGCAAGGCGCTTGCCGGGTGCGCCGGCGGCGAGCAGGACGGATGCCGCCGATGCCGCCTGGCCGAGCACCACCGTCTGGATCTGCGGCGACACGTACTGCATCGTGTCGTAGATCGCGGTCATGGCTGTGAATGAGCCGCCGGGCGAGTTGATGTACATGATGATGTCGCGGTCGGGGTCCTGCGATTCGAGGACGAGCAGCTGGGCCATGACGTCGTCCGCGGACGCGTCGTCGACCTGCACGCCCAGGAAGATCACGCGGTCTTCGAACAGCTTGTTGTAGGGGTCCTGGCGCTTGAAGCCGTAGGCCGTGCGCTCCTCGAACTGCGGGAGGATATAGCGGCTCTGCGGCATGAGGCCGGGCTGGAGGCTCTGCGGCGCGCCGAAGGCGGGTGTGTTCATTCTGATATCTCCTTCGGTCAGTTCGCGTCCGTGCCGCCGCCGCCGACGACGTCGGCCGCCGACTCGCGGATGTGGTCGACGAACCCGTACTCGAGTGCCTCATCGGCCGTGAACCAGCGGTCGCGGTCGCCGTCCGCGTTGATCTGCTCGACGCTCTTGCCGGTCTGCGCGGCGGTGATCTCGGC
>QFPD01000285.1 GCA_003248845.1 Microbacterium sp.
AAGACTCGCACATCGGGGTGATAGCCCGGCAGGTCGGCTCCCTCGGTGAACGTGATGCCGTAGAGCTCCGTGGCGGCGCGGAAGACGCCATCCTGAAGGACCCGCTCCGCTTCGAACCACGGGCGCAGGGCGGTGCGATCGAGATCGTACTTCGCCGCGCGGACACACTCGGTGTAGTACGCCCAGTCGTGCGCCTCGAGCGAGAAGGGCGCGTCCGAGGCATCCACGATTGCCTGGAGGGCGGCCTGCTCGACGCGCGCATTCGCCGCGGCCGGGGAGGCGAGTCGCCGCAGGAGCGCGTGCACCGCTTCAGGTGACCCCGCCGTCTCGTCGCTCGTGACGTAGGCGGCGTGGCTGTCGTACCCGAGGAGCGCCGCGCGCTCTGCGCGTAGCCGCACGATCTCCCGAAGGACGGCGGTGTTGTCGTTCTCGTTGCCGCGCGACCCGCGGGAGCGGGAGGCGGTCAGCAGGCGACGTCGGCTCTCACGATTCGTGAGGCTTGAGAGGTAGGGATGACCCGTGAACAGGGTCAGGGTGATGACGAACTTCCCCTCGAGTCCACGGTCGACGGCGTTCTGCGCCGCCGCGGACAGCTCGCCCTCGGTGAGACCGTCGAGCTCCGCGGCGTCCTCGAACACCACGGCGAGGTCGTTCGTGTCGGCGAGGAGGTTCTTCTCGAACGTCGTCGTCAGCACCGAGAGGCGCTGGTTGAGCTCTGTCAGGCGCTCCTTCTGCTCGTCGTCGAGTGCGGCGCCCGCGTGCGTCATTTCGCGGTAGCGGCGTTCGACGAGGTAGCGCTCCTCCGCCGTCAGCCCGAGCTGGTCGAGGGCGTCGTGCAGGACCTTCACCCGCCAGTAGAGGGCGGAATTCAACAGGATGGCATCCTCATGCGCTGCCATCAGGGGGGCCAGCGTCTCCTCGATCCGCTGGATCGCTGCCGTCGCATCCGCGGAGGAGACCGTGTAGAACGTGCGGGCGACACGGCCCAGCAGGTCGCCGGAGCGCTCCCAGGCCACCATCGTGTTCTCGAACGTCGGCATGGACCGCACCCGCGTCAGCGCGTCGATCTCGGCCCGGTGCTCGGCGAAGGCTTGCTCGAAAGCCGGCAGGTAGTGTTCCGGCGCGATCGTCCGATAGTCGGGAAGGCCGTAGGGGAGCGGAGCATCGATGAGGAGGGGGTTCAGTGCGGCGTCGGTCACCCGCCCAGCCTAGATGGCTCCGCGTTGACTTCTGCAAAGAAACACTTGCAAAGTCCTCTTTGCAGCGATATCTTTGCACTATGACCGACGCGACGAGCCCACGCACACTGGATGCGCGGGCACTGAAGGCGCTCGCGCATCCGCTCCGGGTGCGGATCTTCGACATCCTCAGTCAGTACGGGCCCCAGACGGCGAGCTCCCTCGCGGAGCGGCTGGGGGAGTCGAGCGGAGCCACCAGTTACCATCTGCGCGCACTCGCCAAGCACGACCTCATTCGGGAGGTCGAGGGACGCGGTACCGCGCGTGAACGCTGGTGGGAGCGGCCCCGTGGCGCGGTGTCGATATCGAGTGAGGAGTCGCTGCGGACGCCGTCGGGGCGGGCGGCCTCTCAGATCGTCGTCACCGAGACGTATCGTCAGCGGCACGAGCAGCTCATGCGGTTCATCGACGAGTCGCTGCGCGACGAAGGCGAAATCCATCCCGCGGCCGAACTGTCGACGGCGACGACTCGGCTCACCCGGGCGCAGTTCACCGAGATCGCGGCAGACATCAACCGCATCATCACAGCTGCCGTGGAGAATCACCGCGATCAGGAGGGTGACGACGTCCGTCCATACCTGATCCGTCTCGACATGTTCCCGATCGACGCGACGTCGAGTTCCCCCGCCGAGGGAGGCCGCTGATGGCACTCGTCCACAGCCGGTTCGCCGCGCCAACCCGCGCGGAACGTCTCGCTCTCGGCGCGGCGGCGGCGCTGAGCACGTGGGTCGCCGACCGCATGGAGCGCCGCGAGGCGCGCCGCGAACGAACGCTGGAGCGGCTGCGCACCGACGATGAGCTGTCTGCCGCGCGTGACGCCGAACGCGCACGAGCGCATCTGCTCGGGCTGCGCTAGCCGAGTTCGAGGCGGGTCAGCCGAACTCGTCCTCCTCGTCGTGGCGCACGACGACCTCACCTCCGGGGGTCAGCTCGACGATGATGCCCGTGTCGAGCTCCGCGATCGGCCTCCCCTCCAGGAAGGTCAGCGTCCACCGCGGGCGCGGTTGACCGAGATCGTCGCCGGGGAGCGCACGGTCGACGGCATGGATCTGCGCGTGCAACATCGCAGGCACCGCCGCCGGCGGCTCGTCGCCGCTGGTCCAGCGGGTGCCGAGCTGCACCTCAGGCCTCCCCATCCGCGAGTTCGACCGCGTCGATCGTGAACCCCACCGAACGCTGCTCGTCGGTGGAGAGGTCGAGCTGCGCGATGCGTCCGACGGCGCGGAGATCTCCCTCGGCACGTCGAATGAGGTCCACCGTCACCGGATCCGCCGTGAGCGCCAGTCGTGCGACGGGCGTCTTCTGAGAGGCCTTCGCCTCGGTCTTCGCGCGACGGATGCCGATGAGCGCCTCGCTCGCGGCCTTCATCACGGCCGGATCGCCGTCGATCTCGAGCGGCGTCGGCCACGCCGCCGTGTGGATCGACCCCTCCTCGAACCACGACCACGCCTCTTCGGCCGCGAAAGCGAGCACCGGAGCGAGCAGGCGCAGGAGCGTCGACAGCGCAAGGCGCAAGGCCAGCGCGGCGGATGCCTGCCCGGCATCGGCTTGGTTGTACGCGCGCTCCTTCACGAGCTCGAGGTAATCGTCGCAGAACGTCCAGAAGAAGGACTCGGTCACTTCCAGCGCGCGGGCGTGGTCGTAGGCCTCGAAGGCCTTCGTCGCGTCACGGACGACCTCGTCGAGCGTGGCGAGCATCGCGGCATCCAGGGCATGGGTCACCCGCGCGCCCTCGGGCACGGGGAACGACAGCACGAATTTGGCGGCGTTCAGCACCTTGATGGCGAGGCGGCGGCCGATCTTCACCTGCGTCGGGTTCTGCGGGTCGAAAGCCGCGTCGGCACCGAGCCGGCTGGATGCCGACCAGTACCGCACCGCGTCGGTGCCGTGCTGCTCGAGGATGTCGGCCGGGGTCACCACATTGCCCTTCGATT